>CAMOQY010000156.1 GCA_946623295.1 uncultured Lachnospiraceae bacterium
TCGACGTCGTTCGCTCCGAATTTTCCAAAGCCGTCCGCCGAGAAAAGGACTTTGTCGCAGGCGTCGTAAGTCATGATGACCTCGGGCCAGTGGACCATGGGCGCGGCAATAAACGTCAGTTCGTGTCTTCCGAGGCTGAGGGTGCTTCCTTCACCGACGGTGATGCGGCGGTCTTCGAAGCTCTTGCCAAAGAAGTTGTTCATCATGACAAAGGCCTTATCGGATGATACTACCGTTGCCTCCGGATAGGTCTTCATGAAGTTGACGATGTTTGCGGAGTGGTCGGGCTCCATATGCTGGACGATAAGGTAGTCGGGTTTGCGGTCCCCGAGTACAGCGGCTATATTATCGAGCCATTCATGCGTAAAATTGCGGTCAACCGAATCCATGACTGCTATTTTTTCGTCCATGATCACATATGAGTTATAGGCCATGCCCAGCGGCACTTCGTACTGGCCCTCAAAGAGATCGATCTTATGATCGTTGACTCCTACGTATTTGATGTCCTGTGAAACATACATAATGATTCCTCCTGATTTTTCTTTTATATGCCTCTCAATGTGTTCGTCCGTGTGGGCAGCGGATACACGGAGCTTTTTGCGGTTTTCGTAAAATCATCAGCGAAGGTTTCGTTAAAAAAAGCGATGAAAACGCAACTGTTTGAGCGAAGCGAGTTTTGCGTTTTCGAGCTTTTTAGAAGCCGAGCGCGATGATTTAGAAAACCGGCAAACTGGCTCCGTGTATCCGCTGCCCGCACGGCGAACAAACAGAGTTTAAAATACATTACTCGTCGGCAAACGAGATCTCGTCGCTCATCCCGTCCTTGCCCACATACGTCTCCGGGAAAATATCTCTGGCCACCTGGATAAACTCAGACGGCCGCACCATGGACGGCGAAAAATGAGTGAGCCACATGCGGTGAGGGCGGGCCTCGGCAGCGATCTCCGCAGCCTCCTCAAAATTCATGTGCATATGCTCTTTTGCCTTCTCACGCGTACCCGCCTCGCCGTACATGCCCTCGCAGACAAAGAGATCTGCGTCCGCGGCAGCCTCGATGATGGACTGTGTCGGACGGGTATCCGTAGTATAAGTGACCTTTATCCCGCGGCGCGGAGGCCCCATCACCATCTCCGGCGTATAATACTCTCCCTCAAATTCCACAGTCTCACCCTTCTGGAGCGGATTCCACAGCTTTAACGGAAGGCCGAGCGCCGTGGCACGTTCCACGTCAAATTTACCCGCCCGGTGAATATTGATCGTATAGCCGTAGCAGGTGATGCGGTGATTGACCCGGAAGGCTGTTATCTCGTACGGATAAGCGTTGATGACGTGTTTTTTATCACTGAGCTCTATATAATTGATATCGAAGGGCAGCTCCGGAGCAATTACCCTCAGGCATCTGACTACCGTTTCGACTCCCTTCGGTCCTATTATCGTAAGAGGCTCCGTACGCTCGGCGTTGCCCATGGCCAGCAGCAGGCCCGGAAGCCCGCTGACGTGGTCGGCGTGAAAATGAGTGAGGCAGATATAATCGATAGGTTTGAAGCTCCAGCCCTTTTCCTTGATCGCTATCTGCGTTCCCTCGCCGCAGTCTATGAGCAGACTGCTTCCGTCATATCTGGTCATAAAGGAAGTAAGCCACCTGTGGGGCAGCGGCATCATTCCTCCTGTTCCAAGCAAACAAACATCCAGCATTTATTATCTCTCCTGCTGTGTCAGGCCGAGCCCCGGCACTGCGTTCAGCGTCAGGTCAGCGCGCTCTCCTCTGATGTAATGGTAATATGCGGCGGCGCCTATCATGGCCGCATTATCGGTACAAAGAAGCTTTGACGGTACGTAAAGCTTTATTCCCGCTTTAGCGCACTCCCGCTCCAGGCTCTCCCTCAGAAAGCCGTTTGCGGCAACTCCGCCGGCCATTACGATACGGTCTTCCCCCAGCTGCTTTGCGGCCTCTATTGCCCGGCCGGTGAGCACGTCCGTCACAGCCTGCTGGAAACCCGCGGCCACATCCGCGGTATTTACCTCGCGGCCGGCCATTCTCTCCTGATTGAGGTAATTGAGCACGGCAGACTTCATCCCGCTGAAGGTAAAATCAAACGGCGCCTCATCCACCTTTCCTCTCGGAAAATGGATGGCCTCAGGATCACCGCTGCGGGCCGCAGCTTCTATCTTTGGCCCTCCCGGATAGCCCAGGCCGATTGCTCTGGCGACTTTATCAAAGGCCTCACCGGCAGCATCATCGCGCGTAGAGCCAAGGATCCGGAATTTCCCGTAATCCTCCATCACCGCCAGATTGGTATGCCCGCCCGATACGATAAGGCACAAAAACGGAGGCTCAAGATCGGGATGCTCGAGCAGACTTGCGCATACGTGTCCCTCGATATGGTTCACGCCGATCAGCGGCTTGTTCTTCGCGAAAGCAATGGCCTTTGCGGCGGAGACTCCGACGAGAAGCGCGCCGACCAGTCCCGGTCCGTAGGTCACCGCAACCGCGTCTATACTGTCAAAGGTCTCGCCGGCCCGGGAGAGCGCCTCCCTGACCACCGGATTTATGTTTTCTATATGCTTGCGCGAGGCGAGTTCCGGCACAACTCCGCCGTACTTGGTATGCAGATCGATCTGGGAGTTGATGACGTTGCTGAGTATTCTGCGCCCTCCGGACACCACGGCCGCTGCGGTCTCGTCGCACGAGCTTTCTATGGCAAGTATTTTTATTTCGCTCATATCTGCTCCCTGACCCTGTGTTCCATTATAAGCGCATCCTCGACCGGATCCTTATAGTAATCCTGACGCATCCGGCTCTGCCTGTAGCCCATCGACTCATAGAGGCCTATGGCCGGGGCGTTTGTGCTCCTGACCTCCAGACTCCACAGATCCGCGGGGGCCTTTTCCTCCATTACGGTCATAAGCCGTCTGCCGATACCGCTGCGTCTGCAGCTTTCGTCCACAGCGATCCGGAAAAGCTCACCCTCGCCCGCTACGTACTGGTAAATGACATAGCCGCAGAGATTTCCCTTCCTTTTCGCAGTGAGGACACCGTATATACTGCTGTCCAGATACGGCGCGATCGAGTCTTTGCTCCACGCATCGGAAAAGGTCTTTTTCTCGAGTGCGGCTATAAATTCGAGATCTTCAACCGAGGCCGGTTTTATCTCGACATATTCTCTCTCTGCCTGCGACTGGCGCAGATACCTCGGAGAAAACTCGTCGGCATTTATGTATTCGCCGCGTTCGTACATGAGCGCTCCGAGCACCGCTACGCCGGCCGCGTCCTGCCTTGAAAGGTGAGGCGGCGCAAAAGCGGCGTGCCTGCCAAGAACTTCCGCGATCCTCTCTTTAAATACCGGGACGCCGTCACCGAGGAACATCACCGGAATATCGGAGAGGTATCTGCCGCGTATCATCGCGGTCAGCTCGTCCACAGGCACCGCCATCTCGTCCGTGAGGGCCCTTATCTGCCCTCCTGCGGCCGCGTAGATGCCCGTGTATACTTCTGACCTTCTGGCGTCCATTATCGGGCAGATCAGGCCGTTATACGCAATCAGATTATAGGCCATCGCCGTGAGCGTAGGCACGTGTACCAGCGGCAGGTCCGCAGCCATTGCAAGCGCCTTTGCAGTAGTGCCTCCGATACGCAGACCGGTAAACGATCCCGGTCCTCCCGATACGGCTATGGCATCCATGTCGGATACCTGCAGTCCCGTCATGCGCATTATTTCGGATATCATGGGCATGAGGGTCTGAGAGTGGGTCAGCTTGTGATCCACGCTGTATCTGGCTGTTATCTTGTCCCCGTCCAGGATGGCGGCTGAGGCCACCAGAGCGGAGCTTTCTATCGCAAGTATTTTCATATATCTCCTGTTGCTGTCAGTTTATTATTCGCTTTGCGGTGAGAACATGACCTGCAATACTCTATCGCTGCCGTTCACCGCGCCAAGTCTCCGGATATTGCTGATAATATACCA
>CAMOQY010000157.1 GCA_946623295.1 uncultured Lachnospiraceae bacterium
GTATCCTCCGGAAAGGAACTCTCCTCCCCAGGCCGCGCCGTCTTCGCCATAGCCGACGCCGTCCCAGATGATGCCTATGACGTCTCCGGCAAGGTCATTGTCCGCCATGCATGAGGCCATATGCGCGTGATGGTGCTGGATCCTGATTAAAGGTATGCCTTGCCTGCGCGCTCTGTCTGCGGCATATTCCGACGATATATAATCCGGATGCAGATCGCAGGCCAGCGCCTCGGGCTCTATATCGAAAAGCCTCTCAAAATGCCTGATCTGACTCTGGTAATTCTCAAAGGTCTCCACATTTTTCATATCGCCGATATGCTGCGAAGGAAATACGTAATTGCCCTTTGACAGGCAAAAGCTCGCCTTCTGCTCAGCGCCGCAGGCAAGGATCCCCGGAAGCTCCTCTCCGGTGATGATCGGATACGGCACAAAGCCCCTCGAACGCCTTACGGGGTACTCCGCACCGTCAAATACATAGCAGAGCGAATCGTCGCATCTGACGTGTATCTCCCTGTTGTTTACAAGGAAGCCGTCGGCTATCCCGCGAAGGTCCCTCACCGCGTCCTCATCCTTATATATGATCGGCAGATCAGAGAGATTCGCGCTGGTCATGATCAGCGCGTCCAGATCTTTTTCAAAAAGCATATAGTGGACAGGCGTATAGGGGAGCATGACGCCGATATATCCGTTTTCACTTATGGCGCTCAGGTCCATACCGCAGCCGGGCTTTTTACGCAGGAGCACGATCGGCCTGCGGTGTCCGCTCAGCACTCGCTCTTCATCGTCCGAAACCAGACAAAACCGTCTCACCGTCTCCACGTCCCGGCACATGATCGCGAAGGGCTTTTCGTCGCGGTGCTTGCGCGCCCGCAGCGTCCGCGCGATCTTCGGATCGTCTATGCGTCCGGCGAGATGGTACCCTCCGAGGCCTTTTACCGCGACTATCCTGCCTTCCAGGAGCCACCTTCTGGCCCATTCCACCGGATCCCGCTCCAGTGACATCTGAGGCGAAACCGCAGTCTCCTCCGCAAGCACCTCGCCATCAGGACCGAGAAACTTAAGCACGGGCCCGCAGACATTACAGCCGGTGGGCTCCGCGTGATACCTGCGGTCATTGATATCGGTATATTCCTTCACGCAGTCGGGACACATATCAAATGCCCCCATCGTAGTCTGGCGGCGGTCATACGGCACGTCCCGGATTATGGTAAATCTCGGGCCGCAATTCGTGCAGTTTATAAACGGATACCGATATCTGCGTCCGGGAGTATACAGTTCCTCAAGACACTCGTCACAGATACTGACGTCAGGTGAAATGAGTGTGTTTTTCTTTTCGCTTTCCGAGCTTTCGATGATGCGGAAATCTTTATATCCGGCCAGCTCGTCAGACTTTTCAGCCCTGACGCTGGTTATGAGCGAAAGCCTTGGAGAGCGCGTCCAAAGCTCGCCGATAAAGCTGTCTATCGAGCTTTCCTCGCCCTCGAGCTCGATCTCCGCCCCCAGAGAGGTATTTCGGATCCAGCCCTTCAGCTCATGTTCGTCTATCTGCTTATGAATAAAAGGACGAAATCCGACGCCCTGAACTATGCCATTGACACGGATATTCGCCCTTTTTATCATATTTGACCTCTGATACCGAGCCCGGATCTCCCGATCCTGTTACTGCTCGTCACCGAAATAGTAAGTGATGATATTGTCGCGGATCCAGGAGATGCACCCGAAACCGACGTTAAACATACCGAACTGCGAAGCTGTCACCCTGCGTCCCTTGTCATTTTCAGGCCCCACGAGCTCTATCAGCTTCTTGTTGAGCTCGTCCTCGCAGCCGCCGTTGTACAGTGTAGCGCCGAGATATCCGCCTATGCATATGGCGTCGGGGCTGAAGAGCTGGAGCAGATTGAAAAGACCGAGCGCAAGCTTATCGAGCATCTTTTTGATCGCGACATCCACCTCGGGATCGTGATCCTTCTGGCGCTCGTGAAGATCCATGACCTTTTCGAGACGGCTGCGTTCATCTCCCGGATAGAGCTCATCGATCAGGCTCTCCATGGACGCGACGTTGTCGAGAGCTATCATCTCGCCGTTATCTCCGCGGCAGATCTGCATGCGCCCGAAGCGTCCCACAAAGCCCCTGCCGGAGGCGTAGGTCTCTCCGCCGTCATAGACGTCCATCTTGAGCGTCCAGTTGCCGTGGATATAGGCCAGATACGTGCTCGGCGTGGATGAGCCGAAGTGGACCTCTCCTATGGCGCCTGCCTGGGAGGTGCTGAGTATCTCGAGCGGGATATCGGGAAAACTGTCGTTGAAGAACTGCTCCGCATCCACGTCCTTCCACTCGGGAAGCGCAGGATCGTCCTCGATCTCTTGTTTCTGATTGTAGTTGTAGGGAAGCGCTATTCCGATACCGACGACGCCGCGCGTGGTCTTGAATTTCGTCCTGCAGTCGTCGACGATACGGTGGATGAGGGCTGCCAGCTCCTCGGGGCTGTAAAGCTTCGGATCTCTGATCGTACGCTCAAGGATCTTGCCTCTGAGATCGGTGATCATTATATTTGTCGAAATTCCCGAGACCTCTACGCCTATGATGACGCCGAAGCTTTCGGAGAGCATCAGCATCATGGGCGGACGTCCGTTTTCGGCGCTGACGACACCTTCCTCGGAAACTATATCCTCAGCTATAAGGTTTTTGATACAATTTGAAACTGTTACCTTGTTCAGTCCGGTAAGTCTGGATATCTCGGCTCTTGATACAGGAGCATTAAGCACGATAGTACGGTAAACCTTTTCGAGATTGAGGTTCTTCATGAGGGTGAAAGAACCGCTCTGTCCGATATAAGACTGCATAGCCTCCTCCTTCATCAAATAGTGTCTGCTGATATGAAACAAAAGCAGTGAACCTGATCACCGCTTATGAGAAACGTGTCTGACAGGATTCGAACCTGCGACCCACGGCTTAGAAGGCCGTTGCTCTATCCAGCTGAGCTACAGACACATGGACAAATGCCTATATATAACACGGAGACGCTCTGCGCGTCTCCGTAATCGGGGCGACAGGATTCGAACCTGCGACCTCCCGGTCCCTAACCGGACGCTCTACCAAACTGAGCCACGCTCCGAAGTCATAAACCTTTGGTATTTTATCAGAACAATCTGTCAATGTCAACCGGACCGAAGCAAAAAAGTATCATACGATGCAAAAAAGTCCGGTAAGAATAGAAAACCTACGGAAAAAGCGGCGTATTTACGCATAAAGATGCATGAAAAGCAAAGAGGCAGGTCTCCCTGCCTCTTTGATAAAAACTTACGCAAGCTTTGTCTTTGCCAGCTCGGCGAGCTTTGCGAATCCCTCGGGATCGCTGACCGCCATATCGGCCAGGACCTTGCGGTTAAGATCTACATCAGCCTGCTTCAGGCCGAACATGAACTTGCTGTAGGAAAGGCCGTTCATACGGGCCGCGGCGTTGATACGCGCGATCCAGAGCTGCCTGAACTGTCTCTTGCGCTGCTTGCGTCCGGCGTAGGCATTCGTAAGAGCCTTCATTACCGTCTGCTTAGCTACTCTGTACTGTTTTGAGCGGGCTCCGCGATATCCCTTCGCCAGCTTCAGAACTCTGTTATGTCTTTTCTTGGCGCCGATGCCGCCTTTGATTCTTGCCATATCTCAATTCCTCCTTTTGCTTAGTACGGTAAAATCTTCTTCATTACCTTTGCGTTAGTGGAATCGGTAATGGTTGCTTTTCTCAGGTTTCTCTTTCTCTTCTGAGACTTCTTGGTAAGGATGTGGCTCTTGTAAGCCTTCATTCTCTTAAGCTTGCCTGTGCCGGTCTTCTTAAAGCGCTTTGCAGCGGCTCTCTTGGTCTTGAATTTAACCATCTTACTACCTCCTTT
>CAMOQY010000158.1 GCA_946623295.1 uncultured Lachnospiraceae bacterium
GCGCCGGCCAGATAGTATGTCTTCTTATCTGCTTCCTCACCTTCCTCGACCTTCGGACAGATAACGTAAGCCTGATGGCCCTCGCGGATCTGCTCCTGGATGAACTTGTAGGCCTTTGCGCGGTAGCTGTGCCCGACGACACAGTTTTTGATCGGAAGGCGGTTTGCCGGCATCTCGTCTATTACCGATATATCCAGATCTCCGTAGAGTATGATTGCAAGAGTGCGCGGGATCGGGGTGGCGCTCATGACAATAACGTGCGGGCAGACGCCTTTTTCCGAAAGGGTATCTCGCTGCCGGACGCCGAATCTGTGCTGCTCGTCCGTAACCACAAGGCCGAGCCTGTCGTATGTCACGCCCTTTTGTATAAGCGCGTGCGTACCGATTATGATATCCGCCCTGTGAGCGGCTATATCCCCGTATATTTCATTTTTTTCGCGTGCGCTCATGCTTCCGGTCAGGAGGACCGCCCTGAAAGGAAGTCCGTACTTGCCGAGAAGCTCTTGTATATTTTCATAATGCTGTCTGGCAAGGACCTCCGTAGGCGCCATCATCGCACCCTGGAAGCCGTTTTCCGCGGCTGTGATAAGCCCAAGGACGGCCACGATCGTCTTGCCCGAGCCTACGTCCCCCTGAATCAGGCGGTTCATAAGGACCGGTCCTGACATATCTTTCAGGATATCCGCGTAAACTCTCTTTTGCGCGCCGGTCAGCTCGTACGGCAGAGATGCGATCAGCCTGTCTGCCCAGGCATGTGTCTTTATTATATTGCGGTTTTTTACTGCTTTATTTTCCGTACGCAGCGTCCGTACCGCAAGAATAAACATCAGGAATTCTTCAAATACGAGCCTTCGTCTGGCCGGGACTACCTCGCCCAGATCATGCGGAAAGTGCATGGTCCTCAGGCTCTCGATCCTGTCCTCAAGCTGATATTTCTCCCTCAGCTCCGCGCCGATCGGATCCTCATCGGGCTCAAGCCGCGCAAAGGCGTCGGCAATAACGGTACGCAGCTTTCCTCCGCTCAGCCCCTCGATCCGTGGATAAACCGGCCAGAGGCCTCCCGACATATGCCCGTATTCTTCCTCCGTAAATACGGCGGACTGATCCATGCTGTATCCGTAGCTGTCTCTTACAAGCTTGCCGCGGAATACGTATTTTTCGCCCTTGCGGAGCTTGTTTTTCAGGTATGGCATATGGAACCAGACGAGGTTCAGACGGAACTGGCCCGAAGCGGCCGACGCCGTAAGGATCGGCAGGCGCCCTTTCCTGCGCGAGAGCGGGGAAGTCGCGAGGACTGCGCTGAGCGAGACGATACGCCCCTCCATTTCCGGCGCAAGCACCTCGGCGGGGGCGTAATGCTCATAACGAAGGGGCAGATGCATAAGAAGCTCCCCTATGCTCTCTACCCCTGCTTTTTTCAGGGACGCGGCGCTTTTATCGCCTATCCCCTTTAAGTTGATTATACTGTCTGTTTCCTTCAGCATTACTCCGCGGAAATAATATAGTAATAAACCGGCTGTCCGCCGCAGTTGATCTCAACGTCCATATCAGGATATGCCGCCTCGATCTGGCATCCGAGCCTTTCAGCCTCATCCTCGGTGATCATCTCGCCGTAGTAGATACTTATCACAGAGCTGTCATCATCGACGAGGGAAGCGATGACCTGCTTTGCCACGTCCTCGATATCGTTTCCCACCGCAAGCAGCGCAGAATGGTCGCCGAGTCCCATGATATCGTTTTCATGGATCTCCTTGCCGTCGATAGAAGTATCACGGATCGCGTACGTTACCTGTCCGGTATGAACGGTCGAAAGCGCGTCTGTCATCGTCTCCAGGTTTTCGTCCGCACCGGCGTTTTCGTCAAAGCTGATCATTGCGGTGATACCCTGGGGAACAGTCTTTGTGGGAACGACCTTTATAGCCTTATCCTTGACCAGGTATGTAGCCTGCTCTGCGGCAAGGATGATATTTGAGTTGTTGGGAAGCACATATACGGTATCGGCATTCACCTTTTCGACTGCCTTTACCACATCTTCCGCGCTGGGGTTCATTGTCTGTCCGCCCTCGATGATCCCGTCGGCGCCGAGATCCCTGAAGATATCGGCCAGCCCTTTTCCGGGAGATACGGCCACAAAACCGTACGGCTTGCGCGGCACATTTGCTTCGGCAGCTTCCTTTGCTTTCTCTTCCTTTGCGATCCTCGAGGCCTCGCGGATGAGCTTTTCTTCATGCTCCTCGCGCATGTTGTCGATCTTCATCCTGGAAAGGCTGCCGTACGACAGTCCCTTTTGGATGGCAAGACCGGGATCGTTTGTATGCACGTGGACCTTTATGATGTCATCGTCCGAAACTACGACCACACAATCGCCGATGGATTCAAGGTACTGCTTGAAGCTGTACTCTTCCATCTCATCATAGGGCTTTTCAACGTTTACAAGGAACTCTGTGCAGTATCCGAAAGTGATCTCATCCATATCGGACGTCTCGGCAAAGTCAAGCGCGGCTCCGCTGCTCTCGTGTTCTGACATGGCGTTTTCGTCGAACTCGCCGATCAGAGCCTGGTAGGCTCCCTTGACAAGCTGCATGAGTCCCTGCCCGCCGGAATCCACTACTCCGGCCTGTTTGAGCACCGGCAGCAGCTCGGGCGTATGCTCCAAGGTGATATCTCCGTGCTCGATTATGGCGCGGATAAAATTCTCAATGGAAAGATCCGGATCGGAAGCAAGCTCCTCGGCCTTTTCGGACATGCCTCTGGCCACTGTAAGGATGGTTCCCTCGCGGGGCTTCATTACCGCCTTATATGCAGTCTCGGTGGCTCTCTTCATGGCGGCTGAAATGGCCTGTTTGTCGAGCTCGGTATGTTCGGTCATCTCCTTGCAGAGGCCGCGGAAAAGCTGCGAGGTAATAACTCCGGAGTTGCCCCTTGCTCCCCGAAGCGACCCCGATGAGATCGCCTTTGCAAGAGTATCAAAGCTGATATCCTCAAGAGCATTTATTTCCTTTACAGCCGACATGACTGTCAGGGTCATGTTGGTGCCGGTATCTCCGTCAGGTACGGGGAAAACGTTAAGGTCATTGATCCAGGCCTTGTTTCTCTCAAGATTTGCGGCGGCAGCAAGGAACATCGTCCTTACTGTCTGAGCATCAAGTATCGTAGCAGACATCAGACTCCCTCCAATCAGTCGATCACACGGATCCCTTCGACGAATACGTCGATCTTGTCGACGGGTGCGCCTGTGAAATCCTGGACTTTAAACTTTACGGTCTCGATGAGATTGTTTGAGACAGCCTGGATGCTTACTCCGTAAGCAACCACTACATGGAACTCCAGAGATATCTTATTCTCGTCAACGGTCACCTTGATGCCGTTTGCATAATGGTCCTTTTTGAGAAGCTTGACGATGCCGTCGCGCATATTCACGGAAGCCATACCGACTATTCCGAAGCACTCAACGGCAATGGTGCCGGCGTATGTAGCAATAACATCGCTGTCAACTACCACGTCTCCCATTTTCGTACTCATGCGATACTTCATATAATGCCTCCTTATAAGGTTCATGACATACGCGGTGTATTATAATCTTTTTTGTCCGAATTGTCACTACCATTTTTCGAGCGGCGCAGGATGGAAAGTGCGAGCAATGTACTGCCCAAACTATTTCTCTTCCTTGTACTGCCTCCGGACCGGACCTTGTTTCCGCCTCGCGCTTCTCCCGGCCAGGCCTTGTTTCTGACTTGGACCTCTCCATACCTGATCTTGTTTCCGCCTCGCGCTTCTCCGTGCCGAACCCTGCTTCCGCTTCGTTCTTCTCCGGGACGGACCTTGCTTCTGCGCTATATCTCTCCGTGTCTGATCTTGCTTCCGCCTCGCGCTTCTCCGTGC
>CAMOQY010000159.1 GCA_946623295.1 uncultured Lachnospiraceae bacterium
CGCCTGCTGCCGCCTCAGCTTTGCGCCCGGGATCGTTTCCGTCTCAGAGACGGACATGCTCGAATATGAGGATACGCCGATCGAGATGGAGAATGGAAGCGTTGCCCTTAATTTCCGACCCTTCGAGATCAGGACTTTGCGTTTCAGAACAGCGGAATCTGTATGAATGAATTCAGGAAAAAACTGATCGATCCTCCGAAAAAGTACCGTCCGGCGCCCTTCTGGTCCTGGAATGAAAAGCTGGATCCGGAGGAGACCCGGCGTCAGATACGCCAGATGGACGAGGCGGGCCTCGGCGGTTTCTTTATGCATGCCAGAGGCGGTCTGCAGACGGAGTATCTCTCGGACGAATGGTTCGACAATGTTGCCGCATCGCTGGATGAAGGCGGCGGGAGAGGTATGTATGCCTGGGGGTACGATGAAAACGGCTGGCCGAGCGGCTTTGGCGGCGGCGCGGTCCCGGGGCTCGGCAGGAGATATCAGCAGAAGTACCTTCGCTGCAAAGAGGTGGATTCCCCGGCAGAGGACGAGTTCACGCTGATAAACGTCGCGGCTGACGGGAAGATTCTGCACTGTTATTTTGACGTAAACCCCTTTTACGTGGACACGATGGATCCCGAGGTAACGAGGGAATTTCTCAGATCCACTCACGAGAAATACCGCGGCCGGCTGGGTGAGGATTTCCGCAGGATGCAGGGCTTTTTTACGGATGAGCCCCAGGCCTCCAGAAACGGCATCCCCTGGTCATTTAATCTCGAAAAAGAATACGAAAGAATATACGGCGGGCCGATCAGGCAGCACCTTCCAAAGCTTTTCTTCCGGCTCCCGGGCTATGAGGAGTTCCGCTTCAGATACTGGAGGCTGGTGAGAGAGCTTTTTACCGACAGCTATATGGGCGTGATCGGCGGTTGGTGCCGCGAAAACGGCTGCCGTCTTACCGGGCATATGGTGCTGGAGGAAGGCTACTGGGAGCATATCCACGCGAACGGCTGCTGTATGCCTTCGTACGAATTTATGGATATTCCGGGCATGGATCACCTGTGCAGGGAGCTGCCCTCGGTGCAGACTGAAATGCAGCTGACATCCGCGGCAAATCAGCTCGGGAAAAAGCAGGTTTTGTCCGAGACTTTTGCGGCCTGCGGCTGGAATGTCAGCTTTGAGGATATGAGGCGGATCTACGAGCACCAGCTGGTACACGGGGTGAATCTGCTCTGCCAGCATCTGGAGGGCTATTCTCTGCGCGGAATACGCAAGCGCGACTACCCCGCCTCGCTTTTCCGTCATCAGCCCTGGTGGAAGGATTACAGGGTATTTAACGACATGGTGAGCCGGATCGGGATGCTGATCGCCGAGGGCGAGGTGCGCTTTCCTGTTCTGGTGCTGCATACCATAGAGAGCGGCTGGCTTGTCAGTGACGACCGCGAGGAGACCGACGGCTACGCCTCCGGGCTGCTGGCTGTGATGGAAGCGCTCGAAAGCGGGCAGCTGCAGTATCATCTGGGCGAGAGCAGGATCATGGAGCGCCACGGGAGAGCGGAGAACGGCAGGCTCATTGTCGGCACTCAAAGCTACAGCGCCGTGGTAGTGCCGCCTGCGAAATGCTTTGACGGAAATACCTTCAGATTGCTGAAGGAGTTTAGGGCGCAGGGCGGAGAAGTGATTTTTTCCGGGGAGATCCCGGAGTATATAGACGGCGTCCGCAGCGGCGATCCGGCGGATTTTGCAGGGGATTGCACCATTACGGATATTGCTCATCTGGCTGAGTCTATCCCTGCGGAGTGCAGGCTTTATTCGCTGCAGACGGAGAGCGAAGGAAGCGGAAACGGCAGCGATGGTAAAGCGGCAGGCGGCGCGGACGGCTTGATGGATGATTCCGGGGGTCAGGACGGCTCGCGGCAGAAAGCTTTCGTGCGCTCGACTCTTAGACATTTTCCCGATCAGGGAATGACCATGTACTACGTCTGCAATTTCGGCGATGAAGACTGCCGGATAAGGCTTGGCGCGAAGGGAAAGAGCGCGGCTGGTTTTGACGCGGTGAGCCGGCGCATGGTGCCTGCGCGGTATGAACGCAGCGGGGACTCGCAGGTGTCCATCGGCAGTGTCATAGCCCCTGGTACGAGCGCTGTATTCTTTGTATATGAGGACCCGGAGAGGGCCGATCTGCTGCTTGCGGAAGATGACACGCCTGCCAAAGAGAACAGACTGGGTGCGGATGACAGGTTTGCCGAAGAAGGCAGACCGGGTGAAGACGGCAGACCGGGCGAAAATGCCGCCGGCCGTGCCGGGAGCTGCGCCCTGCGCGAAAAGCTTGCAGGCCGCTGGAAGGTCGCATCCGCCGAGCCCAACAGCCTGACGCTCGATTACTGCGACGTGGTCGTTGACGGTGAGACTGTGCAGGAAGGTATGCCGGTAAGCGACGTCCAGGAGCTGCTCTGCGCTTACGGACGTAAGGTCCGCGCCGAGATCATATTCCGTTTCGATATCATGGAGCTGACCTTTGGCAGCTGCGAGCTGGTGATCGAGACGCCGGAGATCTTTGATATCACCCTGAACGGGCACCCCGTCCCGCGGGTCGTCACGGGCTTTGCGCACGACGCCTGCTTTAAGACGATCGATATCCGCAGCTTCCTTTGCAGAGGGACGAACGAGCTCAGACTCGGCTGCGATTTTGAACAGAGCGAGGCCACATACAGGCGGCTCGAATCGATAAAGTATTTTGAGTCCAATAAGAATTCTCTGACATACGACATGGAGGTCGAGGCGGTATATCTGAGAGGCGATTTCGGGGTGTTCACCGATCGTGCCTTTGAGGAGCTTGACCGCGGTGCTGTCAGGACGGGCGGCGGCTTTTATCTTGCGGGCGCGCCGGACAGCGTCTTTGCCGGAACGCCGGGGATGTCAGGACGGCCTGACGGCGTTCTGACCGGATCGCTGGAGAGACAAGGCTACCCGTTCTTTGCGGGCAGCATCACACTTGCGAAGAAAATGGAGCTTACCGCGGAGGAGGCACGCAGCGCCGTTATCAGCTTTGCAAGACTCCCGGATATCGTGGCCGCTGTCAGCGTGAACGGACTTCCCGCCGGGAAGATCATGTGGAAACCGTACAGCCTTGATATTTCAAGGTTCGTCCGGGCAGGCTCAAACGAGATCAGCGTGACGCTGACCGGGAGCCTGAGAAATCTACTCGGTCCGCACCACCTCAGTGATGGCGAGACTTACATTGCGCTGCCTTTTTACTTTTTCCGCCGGACCGGTATCTGGGGCTGGGGCGACGGGCTCAACCGCAAGTGGACGGATGAGTATTCGTTTGTCGCGAGAGGCCTGTTTTTCGAGTGACGAGCCAGACCCCTTGCAAAATGCTTTACCCGCACCGGAGGCAGTACTGAAAACAATTCTGGAGGATATATAACACCATGATCATACTTAAACACGACCTTCCGCGCGAGTTCCGCATTCTCAACCTCACGGACCCTCAGCTTACAAACGGCGAGTGGGAAGACGGCAACAGAGTCGGCAGGATCTTTAAAAAGACGGTCGAAGAGCTGACAGAGCGTGTCAAGCCGGACCTGATCACCTTGAGCGGCGACCTGTCGTATGCGGATCAGTTCGAATCATACAAAAAATTCGCCGACTACTTTGACGGCTTCGGCATACCGTGGACGTGCTGCTTCGGAAACCACGACAATCAGGACGGTGACGCGCCCGTGCGGCGGGTGCTCGATGAGTACAAAAAGCATGAACTCTTTCTTTTTGAGGAATGCGATCCTGCGCTCGGAAACGGCAATTTCGTGATCCTGATTGAGATCGGCGGACGGCCCGCGGAGGGCGT
>CAMOQY010000160.1 GCA_946623295.1 uncultured Lachnospiraceae bacterium
ACATCCTGGCCGGAATGCAGGCTGGCTTCTATCAGTTCGATTCCTCATTTGCCGGCGTAGGCGGCTGCAACTTCATTCCCAATGCCACCGGCAACGTCGCTACCGAGGACGTCGTGCATGCGCTGCTTGAGATGAACGTCGAGACCGGCATCGATCTGGACAAGACCATGGCCATCAGCCGCAAGGTAGTGGGCATGCTCCAGCATGACACCGACAGCTATCTGCTTAAGGCCGGCGCCTGCAAGGATCTCAGATTCGAGCTTCCCAAGAAGCAGGGCTGATATGAAGTTTCCCGAGTTCAAGGAGTATCTCAGGGCAAACGGACTGACTTTCCGGCTGGAGGGCTGGTCCGGATGTATCCAGGATACCATTATAGTCATGAAAGGAAAGGACGATATCTTTACGGGCCCGTATGACCGCTGGGTGGACTATGCCGATTACGTAAAGGCCATCGAATCCGGCGATCCGGGCGGAGAGATGTGATCCAGAATATTCATTTCTATTGAGAAAGACCCCGCATTTTGACGCGGGGTCTTTTAAATATGAAAAAATGCCATTGTTTTCAGCCGTTTTTTGCAAATTCTTGTTGTAATCCGTTTGTAGATAATGTATAATCTCCGTGATAATTAAACGAATTAACAAATAACGAGAAAGAGAAGAGGGTCAATGCATGAATCTGCAACAGCTTTCGTATTTCAGGACAATCGCTGAATTAAAGCATTTTACCAAAGCTGCCAATAAGCTGATTATCGGACAATCCACACTCAGCCATTCCATCCAGAATTTTGAGGACGAGCTTGGTGTGAAGTTATTTTCAAGACAGGGCAAATCCATCGCGCTGACCAAATACGGGGAGTTTTTCCTTCCGTACGTCAACAGTACGCTCGATACGCTCAATGAGGGCATCAGGATGCTCAAGGAGCAGACCGACCCGGAGAGCGGGACGGTATCGATCTGTTATCCGCCGTCTATAGTGCAGTTTATCCCTTATATCATCACAAAATACATTTCAGACACCGACAGAGTCAACACACATTTCAACACTCACCAGGGACCTTCTGATGATAAGATACAGGACATGGTCGTATCGGGAAATGACGACGTCGCGCTCTGCAATGTTGAAATAGCAGAAGATATCGACTGTATTGAGATAGGCGAGCACGAGCTTGTTCTGCTTGTTCCGAAGGGCCATCGGCTTGCCGACAGGGAAATAGTTGACCTGTCCGAGATAAAAGGGGAAAAGTTCATTGCCTACGATAAAGACACTTATTTGCGCCGCAGGATCGACTCGATCTTAAAAGAACAAAGTATCGGTATAAAAATAATGGCCGAAACGGCCCAGGACAACGTCATACAGGGCCTTGCAGGCGCAGGCCACGGCGTGGCGATCACACCGAGACCCCTTGGGGTCCTTCCCGAGAGCATTCACGCCGTCAGGATCAACGACCCGAGGTTCGTGGTCAAGCTGGGGCTTTGCTGGAACAGCGACAATTACATTTCGCCTGCCGTACGCAACTTTATCAATTATTTCATCGAGATGCCTACGGTGTTCACAGACTTCATAAACATGACCAACTGAAAGGCCGTATAAGACGTTTTGAGACAAACGAATGTATAACGGATAATATAAATAAAGGCGTATAACGGATAATACAGATAAAGGGACTGGGCCAGGTGCCGGTCCCTTTATCTATGGAAATAAAGAACACAGTGAATGCGCGTCGGGACAAGACACATTGCAGGGAATCTGTGCGTTTTTAACAGATAATTGATAAACGGGTATTGACACGGAACTGGTATTATATTATAGTATTTTTCGATGTAACTATTCGTTAAAGTGTTCTTTTGCGAATAAATTGATATATGGAAATACGGATCGAAAAAACGCTGTTTGTACCGCGCAGCACTGACTGATCTATATGGAATGAAGCAGCTGCCCCTGCTCTTCTCGCGGGGTGCACGGGATCAGCGCCGTTGGCTGCGCGCATCGGACGTATGGATATCAGGTGCAAATACGGCTGATCGAAAGGAATCGAAATATATGAAGCTTCAGCAGGTTATGAGCCGCGTCAGAAAGGCGCTGGACGATTATCACATGATAGACGAGGGTGACCGCATCGCCATAGGCGTATCCGGAGGCAAGGACTCTCTTACTCTTCTGTACGCCATGGCCGAGATAAGGCGCTTCTATCCGGTACATTTTGAGCTGGAAGCCATATCCGTAGACCTCGGATTCGTCGAGAAGGCCTCTTACGCGCCCATAGAGGCGCTTTGCAGGGATCTAAGGGTAAATTATACTATAGTTCCCTCTGAAGTGGCTGAAATCGTCTTTAACGTGCGCCAGGAAAGCAATCCCTGTTCGCTGTGCGCAAAGCTCCGCAAAGGCGCCTTTAATACCAAGGCCAAGGAACTCGGCTGCAACAAGATCGCCTATGCCCACCACAAGGACGATATCGTCGAGACGCTTCTGATGTCGCTCATATACGAAGGCAGGCTCCATACCTTTGCGCCCGTCACGTATCTGGACCGTATGGACCTTACGCTCATACGCCCGCTCATATATATGGACGAGGCCGACGTCATCGGCTTTAAAAACATGTATCATCTGCCTGTCCAGAAGAATCCCTGCCCTGCGGACGGTTTCACGCGCCGCGAGTATGCCAAGGGCCTCATAAAGGATCTTAACCGCGAGGCTCCGGGCGTCAAAAACAGGATGTTCACAGCTATCGTAGGCTCCGGAATAGACGGCTGGGGCCGCGGGGACACAGAGTAAAGGAGGAAAGCCGATATGGCATCGGGAAACAGACCTTATCACGAACAGGTAGATATGCTTAACACTCTTAAGCTCAGAGAGCTGACGGCCTCTCTTCCGGCCTTTGTCAGGCAGTTTTTCCGCGGCATCGAGCCGACGACCTCATCGCGCACCCGCATAGCCTACGCCTACGATCTGCACGTATTTTTTGAGTTTCTGATCTCCTCGCATCCGCATTTTAAAGGCATGCAGATCACCGATATCGACGTAAAGGATCTCGACGAGGTTAAGGCGGCCGATATCGAGGATTATATGGAATACCTGAAATTCTATCACTGCGAGGACGGGCGGAATCTCGAGAGGATCAACCAGGAGCGCGGGATCATCCGCAAAGTAGCTTCTCTTAAGACTTTTTACAACTACTATTTCAAAAAAGAACAAATAGTCACTAATCCCGCAGCGCTCGTCACGCTGCCCAAACTGCACGAAAAAGAGATAATCAGGCTCGATATAGACGAGGTCGCTCTCCTGCTCGATTCCGTGGAATCAGGCGAAAAGCTGACCAAACATCAGCAGGCCTTTCACGATAAGACAAAGATACGCGATCTGGCGCTCATGACTCTCCTGCTCGGCACCGGGATCCGTGTGTCGGAGTGCGTGGGACTCGACATAGGCGACGTGGATTTCAAGAACGCCGGCATCCATATCCACCGCAAGGGCGGCAAGGAAGTCATCGTATATTTCAGCGATGAGGTCGAAGAAGCTCTCCTGCTCTACTACGAGCAGCGCAAAAAGGAGATCCCCGTCACCGGTCACGAGAATGCGTTCTTTCTCTCGCTTCAGATGAAGCGCATGAGCGTGCGCAGCGTCGAGAATCTGGTAAAAAAGTACGCCCGTACGGTCACTACACTTAAAAACATCACGCCGCACAAGCTCCGGAGCCCCTACGGCACCAACCTGTACCGCGAGACCGGCGATATCTATCTCGTGGCGGACGTCCTGGGCCACTCAGACGTAAATACGACACGCAAACACTACGCCGCCATCGAGG
>CAMOQY010000161.1 GCA_946623295.1 uncultured Lachnospiraceae bacterium
TGACTAAGTGTTCCCTTATGAAAAAAGGACGCATGAAAAAACTTCCGTTTTTTCACACGCCCTGCTGTATATTTGGAACGAGTGTATTTTTAGGCCGTAGGACGCGCCAGAGGCATCAGCCCACGTTTTATCAGAAGCTTCCTCCCATATTTTCAAGAGTATCGATCACGATCCTGCAGTCGGGATCGACGTGCTGGAGGATAAAGAGCATGGCGTACTCGGGTACGGAGACACAGCCGCCGGTATAGGGCTTCAGTTTGCCGATGCAGTGAAGGAAGATGGCGTCTCCCCTGCCTTCGACGCCTTCGGTATTGAAACCGATATTGAGACAGTACTGGTACTCATACTCATAATCGATAAGATGCTCGCTGTGCTCGGTGTCGAGCTGCGGATACTCTGAGAGCGAGACCATTTCATTGGGGTGATAGGTGTAGTCGCCTGACCAGTATTTGTCGTCGTCCACCTGTACGTAGGGCATCTTGCAGCCGGGATCGGGAGCGATGCCGAAGGCCTGGGTAAAGCGGTATACGCCCATGGGTGTCTTTCCGGTGCCGGCCTTGCGCTCGGCGTCAGGGATCACGCCCGTCCTGCCGACATATCCGGGAGTGGACATTATCTGCTTCCATGAGCCGTCCCCGGCGCGCTCATGCATGGTGACGGAGGCTGTGGTCAGCTCTTCGCCCATTGCGGCCACAACGACCAGCTGCTTTACGGATTCATCCTGCGCCGTGGGAAGCGCGGAGACCCAGTCGGGGGATGCGGTTTCGACCTGGATGGGAGCGTGAAGCTCGGTCGTGACCTTGGCTGTCAGAGGGTCGCCGGAAGCTGCTGCGCTGCCGGAGGAGTTTTCGGCGCCGGAGCAGCCGGCAAGGCAAAGCATCATGGCCACTGCGATCGATAAACAGAGCAATTTTTTCATGTAGATCTCCATTCCGCTGTCTTTGCGGGCAGCGCGGAAAACAGCCTGCCGGACAGCAGCTTTATTTGTCTGCCTTATTATAACTGAACAGAGTCGCACCGGACAAGAGGTTTATTGATCCAGAAGTCCTTTTACTACTTTGGGAAAGTCTCTGTAGTCGTCGATGGTGAGATAAGGGAAGTCCGAGAGGTAGACCGCCTCGTCGTTTCCGCCGAGCCCGTAGTCGTCGCCGATGTATACCGCCTGGTCGTGGGTCAGCCCATTCTCGCGGCAGTACAGGTCCAGCGCATAGTATTTGTCATAGGGCGCCGGAGCCATGTCAAAGGAGGACGATCCGCCGACAAACACCCGGTATTCGGGAAAAGCGGCGCAGACCTCTTTGTAAAAGGCGCGGCGTTTTTTACGGTCCGGATCAAAGGCCAGCTTGTCCTCCTGAAGCGCCGCGGTACCCAGCAGAGGGAAGGTCAGGCAGCCTGACGGGTGAAACTCTACGTTCTCGCCGCGGTATTGTGTGTAGCCATAGCGCTCGCGAAGGGCGCTGACGCGGCGGTCGATATCGTCGCGGTCGCACGGAAGCGTGACGTCGCGCCTCATGATCTGGGTGTTGTTTTCAGCGTCGTATGTCCCGAACTGCATCCCGTAGTTGCCTATGATGTCTATGGGGTATTTCATCTGGTTAAAGATGCGCATCACCTGGCCGGCTCCGACCATAAGGAGCTTGTAGCGTGCCCCGAGTGCATCGAGCGCGGCGCGGTTTTCCGGTGTGAGCGGCGACTTGTGCTGGGTAAGCGTGCCGTCGAGATCCATCGCTACGACGCGGATCTTTTTATAGTCAAATCTGTTCATATGCTGCCTCCGTGGGGGCGGCGCCTGATGCGGCGCGGCCCGACCGTTTATTTGCTCAAAGCTCGCCGCCGTAGAGGTCATAGTTGACCCAGAGCACAGTGTAGCGGTCCTTAAGATCCTTTGCCCATTTTACCGCGTCGCGTATGCGGTCCTCGCCGTACATGTCATAGAATTCCTTCATATCGTAATCCGCAGCGGCCAGGATCTCCTTGATCCTTTCGGCGGAAGGTACCTCGGATAGGATGGCCCGGATCTCGTTTTCACGTGAAAGGTACGTCTGCGTGCGGTCCGCGGCGTAGTTGCCGACCTTGTCCTGAAGCTCTCTGCAGCCGCGGGCTGAGCTGCCGTAGACGCGGAGAAGCCCGGCGTCCAGCTCGCTGTCCGGGAGCCTGAAGCGCCTCTCGGGGAACGGCGCAGCGAGCAGCTTTTCGCGGATCGCGGCGGTGATGACAGTAGAGTAGCCCACGTCGATGCCGTGGGGGAAATAGGGCCTGCCTTCCAGTATTCCCGTAATTTCAAAGAAGTGGGAGAGGTGATGCTCGGAACCCGAAGCCGGGCGGGAGGAGCCGGCAAAGCTCATCGCGATGCCTACGATAACTATTGCCTCCATCAGCGCGCCTACGGCCTCCGGATCGCGCTTCATCAGCGCATCCGCAAGAGACATGGTGCGCTCCAGCTGATCTTTGATCAGGTCGTATATCCACTGGCAGAAATACTCGCCGTTCACGCAGCTGCTGAGTTTCCAGTCGTTGAGGGCGGAGAATTTGCCGATTATATCGCCGTAGCCGGCTCTTATCATGTCTATGGGAGCGGCGGCCAGTACGGCGGGATCAGCCAGGATCGCGCGCGGCAATCCGGCCTTGACCGTGACCTTCATTCCGCCCAGTATCATGGCGGCACCGTCCGAGGCGTATCCGTCCATGCTGGTGGCTGTGGCCACGATCGCATAGGGGATCCTGCGGTCATGCGAGACGTATTTGCAAAGGTCCTGGATCACTCCCGAGCCGATGCCGACGATGGCCGTGGTGTCGCCGAGGGCGTCTTCGACAGCTGCGATCGCCTTCTCGTCCGGCACGAGGATCTCGCTGCCGGGGAAGATGATGCGCTTTGCGTTCCGCCCCGCGAGAGCACGAATGACTGCCTCGCCGTCCGCTGCAAAGGTGTTTTCGTCGGCGACGATGAGGATGTTTTTATCATCCGGGAATACGTCCTTCAGACGCTCCTCTGCGCCGCTTTCGATACATACAAGGTCTATCGGGCAGTCGTGACGTCTGCCGCACTCACAGTCTTTGCCTTTGAGAAGTTCATTGATATCCATGTCGTTTTTCCTTTACTTTTTAATATATGTGTATTATATTCGTACTGCAGGAATAATGCAATTTTCTGTCAATTTCTGACTGTTATTTGACGATTTGACGGAAAAAACATGTCAAACCAGTCATGAATATTCATTCGGAGGTGCTATGCTCAACCGCGAAAGACAACAGGATATACTGTCGTTTCTGAGGACACAGGGCGGATTCGTTACTGTAAAAGCTCTCTGTGACAGATTCTATGCAAGCGAGTCAAGCATCAGGCGTGACCTGCGCGCGCTGGAGGATGACGGCATGGTCCGGCGCGCCTACGGCGGCGCGGAGGCGACGGGTTTTGGTGGCGTGAGCGCTTTTGGCAGGAGAGTCAGACAGAATGAGGCGGAAAAGCGTGAGATCGCAAAAAAAGCGGCTGCCCTTGTGCATGACGGCGACGTGATATTTCTGGATCAGTCGTCCACCGCGTTTTATCTGGCGGGAGAGCTGAGCAGGCGCAGTCTTACTATTTTCACAAACAGTCTGGAGATCCTGATGCTGCTCTCTGACTCGTCGGTGAGAGTCTTTTCCAGCGGAGGGTATCTGAGCGAGAGAAACCGCGCGTGCCTGGTAGGGGGCGACGCTTGCGCTTCATTCCGCGGAGTACGCGCCACGGCGGTGTTTTTTTCGACCGGAGCGCTCTCGGACGACGGTTTTATACTGGATTACGA
>CAMOQY010000162.1 GCA_946623295.1 uncultured Lachnospiraceae bacterium
AGCGCTTTGCAGCGGCTCTCTTGGTCTTGAATTTAACCATCTTACTACCTCCTTTGGTCGCATCACATAAGTAAGGCTGATGCAATTTTTATTATCACATAAGCGAACTTATGCAATCATCATAACAATTCACACGGCTCCCGCGGTCACTTCTTGGGACTCAGGAACATCACAAGACTTCTGCCTTCTACCTTTGAGGGCTTGTCGATCACGGAAACGTCGGCGAGCTTCTCGGCAAACTCGTCAAGGACATGGCTGCGCTGCGCCATATGACTGATCTCGCGGCCTCTGAAGCGCATCGACACCTTGACCTTGTCTCCGTGCTGCAGGAATTTCCTGGCGGCGGCAGCCTTTGTATTCATATCGTTTACGTCGATATTCGGCGAAAAGCGGATCTCCTTTGTCTCGATCACCTTCTGTTTCTTTTTCGCTTCCTTTTCCTTGCGGAGCTGTTCGTAGCGGAATTTGTTGTAGTCGATGATCTTGCATACGGGAGGCTTTGCTACCGGCGCTATGAGCACCAGATCCAGCTCCTCTGCCTCGGCAAGCTTCATAGCCTCAGAGGTCTGCATGATTCCGACCTGCTCTCCGTGGCTGCCGATAAGTCTGATCTCCATTTCCTGGATCTCTTCGTTGATTAATACTT
The DNA here is from genome assembly GCA_946623295.1 of uncultured Lachnospiraceae bacterium. GTDB lineage: Bacteria > Bacillota > Clostridia > Lachnospirales > Lachnospiraceae > UBA3774. The sequence goes on from CAMOQY010000162.1 coordinate 647, forward strand.
CGCTAATGGTTTTGTCCTCCGTAAAACCGGCCGTCGGGCCTTTCCCTTAAAACGCACAAACCGCTGTAAACATCAAAAAAGCGGATACGCAAAGTATCCGCCTTATAGAAGCTAAGTCTGACCGGAGTCGCCTGCTGCGCTGCGGTGAGAGCGGATGCTCTGCTTTGAATTCAATTTTAAAAGAAAGAGCGCGAGACGGGATTCGAACCCGCGGCCCCCACCTTGGCAAGGTGGTGCTCCACCCCTGAGCCACTCGCGCATGGCGCTTATCAAACAGGCGCGACAAGTATAATACCGCATCCTCTCACAGTTGTCAATCGGTTTTTTTCAAAAAAATCGAAGGCTTCGGCCGATGCAGCCGGCTCGCCCGGGACAGGCGCCCCGGGCGGTCCGTCATGGATTGTTATTAAGTTTGATCGTAGGCAGTATGATCGGCCCATCGCCGAACGGAAGCGTTACGGGTTCCTCAGAAGAAGGCTCCGCGGGAACGTCCGCCGAAGACGATCCGGACGGCTCTTCGGAAGACTGCGCGGCGCTCTCGGATGGCGTCTCGGCAGGCTCGACGTGGGCGACTACCACAGGGTTTTCGGGATCGGAATCATCGATCTCATAGCCTGTGACGACGTCACCGGGAGCAGGCTCATACGCCTCAGTCTCTTCCGGATCGAGGATATCATCCGGCAGCGTGACCGAGCCCGACTGAGTGTTCTCCTGACCCTTTCCCGCATCGTCGCGTCTGTAGACGATCTTGTACTCCCTGCCGTCGGAGTCTTTGGCGCTCTTCCCGTCCTCGGAAATGGTCAGATCCTTTTCCGCGCCCGAGATATCCACAGCCTTGATGGTATCTCCGGGTGCCGGTAATCCGGCGCTGACCGGCGCTTCGGAGGCGGGAGCGGACGTGCCGTCTTCTGTCGTCTGATCGGCGGCGGCAGAGAGCGACGCAGTTGAAGCCTCATCGTCAGCAGAGGAGTTTTTCGTCAGCAGGACGACAGCGACTGTTATGACAAGCGCGGCTGCCACACAGCCAAGGATTATTGCAAGTGTTTTTTTACTCATATCTCTCACTCTTCCCGTCACGGCGTACCGCGCCGTGATCATGGATTATTATAGCCGCGTGCGGCCAAAGTGTCAACGAATCCGGGCAGCAGAAAGCGCCGCCGGCATCCTACTCCAGCATCATATCGAAAAGACTGATCTGATTGCTCCTCGGCATCCCGTCCAGAAGCCCGAGTTCCTCCATGTAGTCCGCGATCGTCGTGGAAATATGGGAACGCGATATCATATCCTCCTTGGAGATGAACCGGGCCCTTGCGGCCTCGGCGGCAAGCTGCTCCGCGGCCTTTTCTCCGAGTCCCGCGATACTGGTCAGCGAGGGCATGATGCGTCCGTCTATCACCCGGAATTTGGTAGGATGCGCTCTGTAGATATCTATCGGCATGAATTCAAAGCCGCGGGCGTACATCTCGTGGACTACGCGCATTGCCTTGTTGTATGCGTCCTTTTCGAGCTTTGTTAGCTTGTCCAGATTCGTCTTATAGAAGGTGATGTTTTCCATGAGCCTGTCAAAGCCCATGCCCATTTTCTCGTAGTTGAACCCGTCGGCGCGTATCCCGAAATATGCCGCGTAAAACTCCAGCGGATGATATATCTTAAAGTGCGCCACGCGGAGAGCCATCATGACATAGGCTGCGGCATGAGCCTTGGGGAACATGTACTCGATCTTCTCGCACGAGCCTATATACCAGTCGGGGACCCCGTGCGCCTTCATATCTTCCTTCCAGCCGTCCCACCGGCTTTCCAGGTGCTTCGCGACCCTGCCTTTGCGCACGGCCTCCATGATGGCGAACGACTCCGCCGGATCCATGCCGTAGCCGATCAGCGCCAGCATGATGCCGTCACGCGTACAGATCGCGCTGCGCAGCGTCGCTGTGCCCGACAGGATAAGGTCGCGGGCGTTGTCCATCCACACGGCGGTACCGTGGGCAAGACCCGCTACGTTTACCAGGTCCGCGAAGCCGTCGGGCTTTGCCTCGATAAGCATCTGCATGGCAAAATCCGTGTTGAACTCGGGTATGCCGAGCGTTCCGAGCGGCGTACCTCCCATATCCTCGGGGCTGATCCCGAGGGCTGACGTATCCTTAAAGAGGGAGTAAAGCTTCGGATCATCGATGGCGATGGCCGTAGGCTCCACGCCCGTCAGCTCCTGAAGACGGTGCATCATCGTCGGATCATCGTGACCGAGGATATCGAATTTGAGCAGGTTCTGCTCTATCTTGTGGTAGTCGAAATGCGTCGTCACGATGTCTGTCTTCATATCGTTTGCGGGATGCTGTATGGGGGTGAAGGAATAGATCGTCTCGCCTCTCGGCATGACCACTATCCCGCCGGGGTGCTGGCCCGTCGAGCGTCTCACATCCATGCAGCCGAGCATCAGCCTCTCGATCTCGCAGTTGCGCTTGATCTCGTTTTTGCTCTCAAAGTATTTCTTTACAAAGCCGAAGGCCGTCTTGTCGGCAAGCCCCGCTATCGTCCCGGCGCGGAAAGTGTAGCCTTCGCCGAAAAGCTCGGCGGTATAGGCGTGCGCCCTGGACTGGTACTCGCCGGAAAAATTCAGGTCGATATCAGGCTCTTTGTCGCCCTTGAAGCCCAGGAACGTTTCAAAGGGTATGTCGATACCTTCCTTGACGAGAGGCGTCCCGCATACCGGACATTTTTTGTCTGGCAGATCATAACCCGTAAGGCCCGCATTATTCCTTATCTCGTCGGAATCAAACTCACTGTACCTGCACGAGGGGCAGCGGTAATGGGGCGGCAGCGGGTTTACCTCCGTTATATCGGACATCGTCGCGGCAAGCGACGAGCCGACAGAACCTCTCGAACCGACGAGATAGCCGTTGTCGACGGAGTTTTTGACGAGCATCTGGGCAAAGACGTACATGACCGAGTAGCCGTTTCCGATGATCGAATTAAGCTCCTTGTCAAGCCTCTCCTGGACTATTGCCGGCAGTGGATCTCCGTACATGGAATGCGCGCGCTCATAGCAGATCCTCCGAAGGTTTTCCTCTGAGCCCTCGATGACGGGAGGACATTTATCCAGACGCACGGG
>CAMOQY010000163.1 GCA_946623295.1 uncultured Lachnospiraceae bacterium
GGCAAAGGCCTCAGGCGTCTATACCGCGATAGGCGTCGATGCGGACGGCGGTGCGTTTACCTCAGTTGTTCTTGCGGAGTCGGAGGGAGTGCTCGCGACGGAAGAGACGCTCGCGGTATTTAAACCGGAGTTTGAGGAAGGGAATTCCTCGATCACGAATTCGCATCGTACAAAGGTCAACGGCTCAAAATACGTTACTTTTGACGGCAGTGACGCGCTTGCGCTCACGGAAGATCCCGGCAAGGCTTCGTGGATGTGGGTCGGCGACGGCTCGGGCACCGCGGCAGGCGGTCACAGTGTTACGCTCGCTTCTTTCGACAATTCAGCGTGGCGTTCGCTTTGCCTGGCCGATACGGGCTGGAAGGTCAAAACCGGTACGGGCACGGACTTCTATGTATATCAGGAGGTGTGCGGGCATGAAGCAAGGGTGAGCCATCCTGCTTCTCCGGCTACGTGCACCGCGCGCGGAAACAGAGCGTATTTCACCTGTCCGGACTGCGGCTCTTATCTGGATGAGAGTCTGGAGAGGACGTATGAAAATTCCTACGGATACGTCAATACCTATCAGGCGGAGTCCTTTACGGTCAACGCGCTCGGGCATCATTTTGTGGACGGCGTCTGCACGCATGACGGCAGCCACAAGGCTCGTGAGTATACGCCCGTTACCGATGCCTCTATGCTCAGCACGGATGCAAAATACCGTTACGTGATCGTAAATGAGGCCAGCAAGGTCCTCGGTCTTGACCACACCGGCGAATATCTGGAGCTGGCGGAGACCGGAGCGTCGCTCGATGGCGCCGGGAAGCTTACTTTGGACAATTCCGCGGACGCTGACGGCGTGTTTGCCGCAGAGTTCAGGCTGTCGGAGTTTACACCCGAAGATGAAGGCATGGCGCTGCCTGAAGACGGATCTGCCCTGTATACGCTTTTTACGGACGGCAGCTATACGATACTTGCCCTCGGTTCGCTCTGGGCGTCTTACGTAGCTGATGAAAACGCGAAGTATCCTCTCGGTATTTCACCGTCGTCGGACGGTATCGCAGCGATCCGCGCATGGGAGTACGGCGCGTGGTGCGATCCGATAGCGTACTCTGAGAGCGAGAGCTGCTTTTCTCTTGGCAGCACGTCAAACGTAAGGCTCTACAGAGGCGAGCTTGCGGAGGAGGCTTCTGAGCCCGGCGAGTCCGGCGAAGGCGGCGAGGGAGGCAGTGATCTGCCTGAGTATCTGATTTCCGGAGGAGAGACCTACCGCCTGAACCGCACGGGTTCCTACTACGGAAACGGCGAAGAAAACGATCCGCTTCAGAAATTTGCCATAGTCGCGCGCAGCGGCGGCAGTTTCTATGCGCTGAACGAGGACGGCGGAGCTGCTGTGACTTCTTCGCTCGAATATACAGACGGAAAATTGTATGGCGATGCCGCGATAGTTGAGATAGTTTCATATGACGGGATCTACCTTGGCGACGGCAGGGAAATGACGCTTGATATCCTGAATGCTGATACCGGCGAAGCGGCGTTCGGCTTTGGCACACAGGGCGGCACCGGAAATCATGAGTGGAGGGATCTTCCCGAGGATGGATGCGCGCACAGTTTTGTCCATTACTATTATGAGGACGGCAGTCAGTACGGCGATGCGGTCTGGTATCTGCTGTTCAAGGATGGTCATTTCACTCTCAGCGGCCGCACATCCATAAACAATGAGCGCCCGGACGGCTGGGTCTTCTACGTATACCAGCGCGAGTGCACGCACGAAAACAAGACGCTTTTTGAAGGACGCGAGCCTGACTGCCTGAATTACGGGTACAGGACGTATTATAAGTGCGCGGACTGCGGACTGATGCTGGATGAGGATCTCCATATCCATACAAAACGGATAAACTGGGATGATACGGAGATCGACAGCTATTTTGAGTTCGGCGATTTTTATACCTGCCCCGCGCTCGGCCACAGCTATGATCCTGCGAGCGGCGTATGCAGCCGCTGCGGTGAGACTGCCCCCGAATACGAGAAGATCACCAGCGTAAAGCAGCTCATCTCCGGACGCAGATATCTGATGATCAACGACGAGACCGGCGAGGTGCTCGATTTTGCAAGGCCTGCGGTGACCGGCGGCGAATACGATATCCCGGAGCTGCTTGGACAGCCCTGCGGCAGCACTTTGCTTGAAAACGGCCGCCGCATCGTATACGGCACCGGGGGAGCCGCATTCTATCTTGAGGGAGCCCCCGCGGAAGAGACCGAACTGCCGGAAGATGAGGAGAGCTGGGACGGCTATCCTGCAAGAGAGTACGTCGCGGATGTAGAGGGGCATTTTGCCTTTATTCCGGATTATTCCTGGGAATACCCCAGACCGATCGCGTTCGGAGACAAGACTTTCTATCTTTACGAGATGAATGAGGAGCTTGACGGCATCGAGGATGATGAGGAGCGTGAGACACGCATAGAGCAGTTTCATGATGAGATGAGGATGAATTGGGGCCTGACCATCTGTTTCCTGAACAACGGCGACGCCGGCATCAGGTACTTTGACGGGATGCACCCCATCACGTATGATGCGGATCTGGATTACAGATTCACGCTTCGTGAGGAATGGATCTACAGTGAAGAGTACGAGATGGACGGGCAGGGCAATTATAACTACGACGCATGCATCCGTACGGAGATACCTACCGGTGTGTCGCTCTGGCGCGAGGCCGCCGGTCCGACGGCTGAGTTTGAGGATGCTTCTGTTGCGATAGGAGAGGATCTTACTCTGTTCGTTGACGTATCGGTGGACGAGAGTATCGAGCAGCCCGTGATCCATTTTACCGGCGCGGGCCAGAATACCTACGTGGCAGGCACGAACGAAAACGGGGTGTGGAGTTTTGAATTCCCCGGGATATATTCTCAGTATATGTCCGATATCATAACCATGGAGGTCATGGACGGTGATGAAGTGGCGGAGACCACGACCTACAGTATCCGGCAGTATTTTGACGATCTGCACAGCCAGAGTGCGGAGGCGCTCGGGTATTCCGAAGAAAAGTACAACGCCATGATCACGCTGCTCGCCGATACGCTGGAGTTCGGCACTATGGCGCAGCAGTATCTGGGCTATAATACCAATGATCCGGCAAATGCTCTGTCGTGGGTCGGGGAGAGCAAAACAGGCAGCTTTGCCGTGCCTGAAAGAGATCTGAGCATCGTTGACGCGGCGGCGGGCAGCGACCGCATCAAAGCCGCCGCGCTTGTCATTTCAAATTACGTTCAGCTCCGTTTCAGGGTCAGCGCCGAAAACGCTGACAGACTGACGGTCACGGACAATTTCGGTAATGCGCATATTTACATGCTTGCGGACGCCGCGCGCGAGGGAGATGACTGCCTGGTCTACGGCGAGGGGCTGCAGGCCACGCAGTATGATACGGTATGGACGGTCACGCTGACCGATGCGGACGGAAATATCTATCACAGGATCACGTACAGTGTGAATACCTACGTCGCTTCAAAACACGACAGCGCTAACGAGAAGTTGTCGAACCTCGTAAAGGCTCTGTACAACTATGGCCGCTCGGCTGATAATTTTAACAGCATAAGCTGACGCCGACAGAGCCGGGAATCAACGCAAATTTCGATTTTTCTGGCCGGCTCCATCATTTGTTTGATCTGAAAAACCTGACATTTTATAAGTGGCAGTGAGCGGAGAGGTGTCGGCGCGGAGGGGAGATCATGATATACATAGAAT
>CAMOQY010000164.1 GCA_946623295.1 uncultured Lachnospiraceae bacterium
CTTGTGTACTACCATGTTATCGCGCAGGTAGTCAAAGCCGAGCTCATTGTTTGTCACGTAGGTGATATCGCAGCGGTAGGCCTCCTGACGCTCCGAAGGCTCCATCGAGTTAAGTACGACTCCGACCTTCAAACCGAGAAATTCGTGGACCTGTCCCATCCACTCCGCGTCACGCTTTGCCAGATAATCGTTTACGGTAACGATATGCACTCCGCGTCCCTCGAGGGCATTGAGATAGGCCGGGAGGGTCGATACCAGCGTCTTTCCTTCACCGGTACGCATCTCTGCTATCCTGCCCTGGTGGAGGATGATGCCGCCGATAAGCTGCACTTCGTAGTGCTCGAGCCCAAGCGTTCTGCGCGCGGCTTCACGCACTGTGGCAAATGCGTCGGGAAGAATGTCGTCAAGAGTCTCGCCCTTTGCGAGCCTCTCCTTAAACTGCCCCGTCCTGCTCCTGAGCTGCTCGTCGCTCAGCTCCATCATAGCGGGGCGCAGAGCTTCTATTTTCCGGACATACGGCATTATTCGCTTTATCTCGCGTTCGCTCGCAGTCCCGAAGACTTTTGTAATAAGACTCATAAATATAACTCCTTATGAGAAATGATATAAAAAATCAGTTTATTATAGCACTTTCGTATCTTTTCTTCAACTTTTTCAGGCAGATACGGGTGTCATACGGCGGCGCATCCGGTTATTTTCCAAAATTTCCGATGTAGACCACAGCAAGCTTTACTGCAAAGAGCAAAAACATATGCAGCGGATAGAATGCGTAGGCCGCAAGACCTTTGATCCGCGTATCGATAAACCCTCTCCTGCCGCTGTAAAAAATGAGCAGAGGCAGGGACAGCACCGCAAAGGGCTGGATCTTAAGACCGTGCCAGGCTATGAGCATAAAAGCTCCGGCGGCAAGGATGCCAAGCGGATGAAAATCCCTGAGATAATAGAATATTGCTACGAGCAGGACGCCTTTCCATCCGTAGTCCGGTCCAAGGACGAGCGCAGCCCCCATGCCGAGCGCCGCCGCGGCAGTCCCTGCAAGCCAGTACAGGCGTTTTCCCTGAAATCTGCGCATGACAGCCTCTGTCACGACCGGGATCAGCAGAGTAACGAATACGCTGCTGTCTCCGAAGTAAAAAACCTTGCCGTGAAGGCAGAGATCGTAGGGGATCTCGGCCACGACCGCAAAGACGGCCAGCCTCAGCGCGTAGATCCAGATATTTCTTGTATAAGCCATACCCTCGGCGATCAGAAACGCGAATATCGGAAAAGCCAGCCTGCCCGCGATCCGCATCGGCTGATAGAGCGAAGATGCGGTCAGGAGCATGGCTGCTGTATGATCCGTCAGCATCAGGACGAGAGCGATGACCTTGAGCGCCGAGCCCGAAAGCCCGCGCTCATATCTGAATTTGTTATAGGCATCGAATAGTTTTTTCATAAAGTACTGCCGCCGGGCCGTGGCGGCTTATCTTCCGGCAATTATTTCCGCCGGCAGGCTCAACTGATAGTCAGCTCTACCGGGCAGTGGTCCGAGCCCATGATATCCGAGTGTATCGCCGCGCTCTCAAGTCTCCCCTCCAGCGCCGCGGACGTGATAAAGTAGTCGATGCGCCATCCCACGTTCTTTTCGCGCGCGTGAAAACGGTACGACCACCAGGAGTACTGCTCCCTCTCCGGATAGAAATACCTGAAGGTATCGATAAATCCGGCTTTCATCAGAGCGTCGAATTTCCCTCTTTCCTCATCGGTAAAGCCGGGATTGTGATGGTTGGTTTTAGGATTTTTAAGATCGATATCCTCGTGTGCGACGTTGAGATCTCCGCAGAATATCACGGGTTTTTTCTTTTCAAGCTCCTGCAGGTACGCCCTGAAATCATCCTCCCAGCGCATACGGTATTCCAGCCGGCGAAGCTCATCCTGGGAGTTCGGGGTATAGCAGGTGATAAAGAAGAAATCAGGGTACTCCAGAGTGATCACACGCCCCTCGTGGTCGTGCTCGTCGATCCCCATCCCGAAAGAGACGGAAAGGGGCTCGTGTTTTGTAAAGACCGCTGTACCGGAATACCCCTTCCTGTCAGCGTAATTCCAGTAGGCGTGATACCCCTCCGGAGCAAAATCGATCTGCCCTTCCTGGAGCTTGCTCTCCTGAATGGCAAAGATATCGGCGTCAGCCTTCGTGAAATAATCTGAGAAGCCTTTGGTCATACAGGCGCGAAGGCCGTTGACGTTCCAGGATATAAAGCGCATGGCTACCTCCGGAAATCCGGCCGGAATGAGCCCGGCCGGATCAGAATGATCACATTTTAGACAGCTGTTCCTCGACCTTTGCAAGCATGGCCTCATATCTGGCGAGCTTGTCCTTTTCCTCCTGGACCTTGGCGGCCGGAGCCTTGCTGACAAAGCGCTCGTTGCCGAGCATGCCGCGAGACCTTGCGACCTCCCCCTCAAGACGCTTTTTTTCGTTTTCGAGGCGTTCGCGCTCCTTGTCCAGATCTACGAGCTCCTCCATCGGGAGATAGATCGTACCGGCGGAGATAACGCCGCTGGCGGCATTGTCCGATATTCCGGTCTTGTCTGTCTGCACGGCCACTCCGGACGCGCCGGCCAGGGTCTGCAATATAGCGCTGCTGGTCTCAAAAGCGTTTCTTGCTGCCGCATCCTCGCTCACAAAGAACATGTGCGCCTTCTTTGAAGGCGGAACGTTCATGGAAAGCCTCAGCTCGCGTACCTTTCTGACCGCTTCCTTTATCAGCTCGATGCGCGATTCTGGCTCAGGGAAGCTCCTTGCCTCATCATATACCGGCCATGACGAGAGCATGATAGTCTCCTCTTCATCCTGAAGATTGCAGAATATTTCCTCGGTAATAAAAGGCATATACGGGTGCAGGAGCTTGAGCGAATCTATAAGCACCTGGTTGAGCGTGCGGATGGCCGCCGCCTTGCTCGCTGCCTTCTCGCTGCGGAAGCGGGGCTTGACCATCTCGATATACCAGTCGCAGAACTCCTCCCAGATAAAATCGTTGATCTTCTGGAGCGCGATGCCCAACTCATATTTGTCCATATTTGCGGTGACTTCGGCCGCGAGGCTGTTGCAGCGGCTGATGATCCAGCGGTCGGCATCCTCCAGATCCGCTTCGGTCACTGCCGACGTGTCCACGCCCTCGGAATTCATCATGATAAACCTGGACGCGTTCCAGACCTTATTTGCAAAATTCCTGCATGCCTCGACTCTCTCCCAGTAGAAACGCATATCGTTTCCGGGAGCGTTGCCCGTCATGAGCATCATGCGCAGCGCATCGGCGCCGTACTTGTCTATGACGTCGAGCGGATCGATGCCGTTGCCCAGCGACTTGCTCATCTTGCGTCCCTGGGAATCCCTCACAAGGCCGTGGATAAGCACCGTGTCAAAGGGCGCCTTGCCCGTATAGGCCAGTCCCGAGAAGATCATGCGGCTTACCCAGAAGCCGATGATATCGTATCCGGTGACAAGCGTATTGGTAGGGTAGAAATACTTCAGATCCTCCGTCTCCTGAGGCCATCCAAGCGTGGAAAAAGGCCAGAGCGCGCTGGAAAACCAGGTGTCGAGGGTGTCGGGATCCTGAGTGAGACTTGCGGAGCCGCACTTGGGGCAGCTGCACGGAGCCTCTTTTGCGACTATGGTCTCGCCGCACTCATCGCAGTACCACGCGGCTATCTGGTGTCCCCACCAGAGCTGGCG
>CAMOQY010000165.1 GCA_946623295.1 uncultured Lachnospiraceae bacterium
TCAGCGTTCACGGCGACTGCTCCGATCCGGGGCAGGCGCTTTTCTTGTCCTGACGCCCCCCGCTTTTGATCTCCGGATACCGCGCGTCAGATACGCGACTGCTTCTGGTTTCCGGATACTGCGCGTCAGATACGCGACTGCTTCTGATCTCCTGATACTGCGGCAGCAGATCAACACAGCGCGGTACTCTGAGGCCGCCGGTACTTAGCGAATTCGAGCGTCAGCGATGAATGAGCTTAGTACCGCTGCGTGACGAAGGTAGCGCAAGCGTGCCGCGCGTGTATCTGCTGCCGCAGTATCCGGAAACCAGAATCCGTTGAACAAACCGGCGGGTTGTGATACTATATCACCGCTATGAAAATAATGATGGTCATTCCCAAACTTATACTGGCAGGCGCCGAGACGATGTGCGAGAATCTATCCACGGCGCTTAGCGAAATGGGCCACGACGTCACGGTCGTGAGCCTCTTTACGTATGAATCCGCGATCAGCCGGCGCCTTGCCGAGCGCGGCATACGAGTCTTTTTTCTGGACAAAAAAATGGGTTACGACCCGACTATCAGGCGCAAACTGCGCGAACTGATGGAAGCTGAGCGCCCGGATGTCGTACACACGCATCTTTACGTGACAAAATACGCCATTCCGGCCGCGAAAAGCCTGCGGATCCCTGTCGTCCATACCATGCACAATATAGCCTCGGAGGAAAATCAGACCAGAGGCGGCGTTTTCCTGAACCGTTTCTATTTCCGCTCGAAACTCGTCAGGCTCGCGGCGCTCAGCGAGCGCATCCGCGATACCATCGTGCAGACCTATCACAAAAAGCCTGAGGATATTGCCGTCATCGGAAACGGCATACCTCTCGGGCGCTTCGCTCCAAAACAGGTCTACAGAGACGGCGACGCTCTGAATATTCTGAATATCGGGCGTTTTACCGATCAGAAGAACCAGCTGAGTCTGATCAGAGCCATGATCCTCGTCCACAAGACGCATCCTCAGGCGGCGCTCACCATAGTCGGAGAGGGAGAGCTTGAAGGCGAGCTGAAAGCGGCGATCGCCTCAGCCGATGCGGGTTCGTACATCAGACTCGCACCCGTGACCGACGATCCTTGTCCGCTTTACAACGCAGCGGATATTTTTGCCCTGCCGTCAGTCTACGAAGGCATGCCCATGACACTCGCCGAGGCAATGGCCTGCGGGCTTCCCATTCTGACTACGCCCGTAGGCGGTATACCCGATATGCTCGTAGATGAGATATCCGCGGTCTTTACCGAGACCTCGCCGGAGTCGATCGCCCGCGGGCTTAACAGGCTTCTTGACGATAAAACGCTGCGTGAATACATCGGGAAAAATGCGCTTCTCGAGGCGCCGTCCCTTTCGGCAGCGCGCATGGCCGAGGGATATCTGAAGCTGTATCAGGGCAGGTAAAGGTTTTTTACACTTGCGCGCGCAGCCTTTACCGTATCTTGTTTTTTTTCCATTCTTCCTGTATAATATACGGATTAAAAGGGGTTTTGTGCCCTGCTGTTGTGATGCAGCAAAATACCGGCTGTTTAAACGGCTGAAAGAGGCAAAAAAATAATGAAATTTAGCATAAAAAAACTGTTTATTCCGATGGTTGCCGCCGCAGTGATCCTCACCCCGGCGGCTGTACTGGCTACGTCAGCCGGCTTTGATATCACTATAGGCGCAGCGGCGCCGACTTCCCCCGCGGCGGAGGAGCCCACGGAAGCCGGCCCGACAAATGATTTTTCACATCCGTCCGATTTTATTGCGGATGATTCGATCAGGATCGCGGAGGGTGTATACGCCGGATCCATCAATCTCGGAGGGATGTCTCCGTCACAGGCCCGCGAAGCTGTCGAGGAGTTTTACAGCAATGCCGCAAACTCCAGATTCTCATTTGAGGTCAGCGCGGGAACGGTCTACAATACCACGCTCAAGGATCTCGGCTTTACCTACGATACCACCGGAGTGGTCGAGGAGGCAGCATACCTTGGGCAGTTCGGACTGCTTACAGAGCGCTATATGACGCTCATGGATCTGAAATACGACAAGGTCGTCCTTCCGGTAGCCTGCAGCATGGATAACGGCACCCTTACCTCATATATCAAGGATGTCATAGCCGTAAACGATGTAGCTTCAAAGGACGCAACGATCACCAGAAAGAACGGAGAGTTTGTCATCACTCCTTCGGTCACCGGAGTCGCTACGGATGTGGAGGCAACAGCCGGCAGAGTCATGGATGTGATCAGCGAAGGGCTGAAGATCGGCATGACTGTAGAAGTCGCGTCAAAGGTGGATGAACCCGCGATCACCGGAGAAGCCCTCCAGAACATCAAGAGCCGTCTCGGTACCTTTACCACCTCGTATTCACGCAGCCCCGACGGACGCAAAAACAATATAAAAGTCGCTACGGAAAACATCAACGGTGTGGTAGTAATGCCCGGACAGTCGTTTTCGACGAGCGAGACAATGAAGGAACGCGAGCCCGAAAACGGATATCAGATGGCGACGGAATACCTCAGCGGCGAGTCGGTCGAAGCATACGGCGGCGGAGTATGCCAGGTAGCCACGACCCTGTATCAGGCCGCTCTGCGCGCGGAGCTCCAGATCGACAAGCGCTACAACCATTCCATGCTCGTCTCGTACGTGGAGCCGTCGTTTGACGCCGCGATCTCATGGGGCTACAAGGACATGGTCTTCACAAATAATACCGGATATCCCATATATATCGCCGGCAGCGCCAACGGCGACGAGCTCGTCTTTTCCATATACGGCAAGGAGACGAGACCGTCCAACCGCAAGATCACCTTTGAATCCGTGGTGATAGAGCGCGTGAAGTCCGAGAGCCAGACGATAGAGGACCCCACGCAGCCGGTAGGCTTTGTCGAGAAAAAGGGTACCAACCACGACGCCTGCAGGTCATATCTGGTCAAAAAAGTCTATATAGACGGAGCTCTTACCGATACGATACAGTTCAGGGAGGATTCCTACATAGCTTCCCATGAGACGATAAAGGTAGGCACACTCCCCGTGGAGCCGGTCACAGAGCCCGTGGCGGATCCGCCCGTCCAGGGTGATCCTTCCGATACGCCCGCTGACACCGGCGACGGTAATACTGCAACGCCCTGAAAAAGGAGCCTTTGATCTTGAAGAGTTTTCTGTTTAAATGCAGGAAAAGTATAGTACTCGTGCTGGAGCTGCTGATGTATTTTGCTCTGGCTGCTGTGCTTTTTGCGATGCTTTCCATAAACAACCCGCAGGTGCTCCGTATCTCGCGTACCTCGGCCATAATGCTGGTGATGTTCTTCTTCAGCTGCTATATGCTGGCGAGGGTGTACGGCAAATATGATATCGACGTGCGCAAGAGCAAGCCGATCATAATATCGATAGTCCTTTCCGTGCTGCTGGCCGACGCTGTCACATTTGTGATGATGATCATCATGAATACAAACGTGGTCACCAACAACGAGGTCTATCCGTATCTGGGCGAGGATATCCTGTGGACGCTCGCCGCTTTTCTGCTGCAGATACCGGTGGCCGTGCTCTTTACTTACGGCGGCAACGCGATCTATTTTTCCATCGTTCCGCCTGAGAACTGCCTCGTGATCACAGCCGGAGGCAGCGGCCTGAGGCACCTGATAAAGGGCGTGGAGAAATACAAAAAGCAGTACAGGATCACGAAGATCATCCGCAGCGATGATCCCGGCCTGT
>CAMOQY010000166.1 GCA_946623295.1 uncultured Lachnospiraceae bacterium
GTATGCCTGCTGATTGGAGCTGTACTTACCGTAATCGGGCTTCTCTTTTCCAGACAGATGCTGGAGCTGCTGCGTACCCCGGAGGATACTTTGGACAGCGCGGAAATATACCTGAAGATATATTTTTCGGGAGTTGTTTTTATTCTCGTGCTCAATATGGAATCCAATATGCTGCGCGCGGTGGGTGATTCCACGAGCCCGTTTATATTTATGCTCACCGGGTGTTTGTCGAATATCCTCATGGACTTTGTCTTTGTCAAATATCTCCACTGGGGAGTGGCGGGAGTCGCGGTCGCGACGGTACTGGCGCAGGTGCTCAATACCGTACTGCTGACGGTCAGGCTTTTTACCGCAAAAGCGTCCTACAGGCTTTCGCTTTCCGATCTGAAGCTCAAGGGCAGATATATAAAACGCATGATGCAGCTCGGGATCCCGGCGGGCCTTCAGTCCACAATGTATTCGGTATCGAATATGATCATACAGGTCGGCGTCAATTCGCTGGGTACCGTGGTGGTGGCTTCGTGGGCAATGTCCGGCAAGACCGACGGTATATACTGGGCCGTATCGAGCGCGCTTGGCGCGGCGATCACGACTTTTGCCGGTCAGAATATAGGCGCCGGACGTATGGACCGGGTGAGGGGCTGTATGAAACAGGGCATGGTGCTCTCCATGATCATCACGGTAGCCATAAGCAGCCTGCTCCTGATCTTCGGGATCCCGCTGCTCAATATCCTGACCGACGATCAGGCCGTGGTAAAGACCACGTATCTGATCATGTGGTACTTTGTACCTTTCTACGTGGTCTGGACCGTGATAGAGGTCGTTTCTGGCATCCTCAGAGGGATGGGCGATGCCGTGCGTCCGGTAGTGATCATAGGACTTGGCATCTGCCTGGTAAGGATCCTCTGGATCGCCTTTGCCTTCAGATGGTCAGAGACGCTTGATACGCTTTGCATGGGATATATAGTTTCGTGGTTCATTACCGCGGCTGCGCTTACGGTGTATTACTTTGTCAGGAGAAAGAAATGGGCGGTGCTGAAAGGCGCGGGAGCTTTCTGAGTCCGGGCTCCTTTATCAAAAAGAAGTACAGGCTGATGCTGCTTGGCTCTTTGCTGGGCTTTGTCGCGACATTCGTTGAAGAGATGTGCGATGCAGTGCTGGCAGGCTCTCTGCTGGGAGAGGAGGCCGTGGTCGCCGTGGAGCTGGTCGTTCCTGCCTTTTCCGCCATTTTCTTTATGTGCTATTTTATCGCGAGAGGGACGGCGGCTATCTATTCAAGGGAGGCCGGCGCTTTCAGAAAAGAAAAGGCCTACGGCGCGTTCGGCCAGGGGCTTGTAATCTCGCTCGCTGCCGGCGTCCTTATCACCGGTCTCATGTACCTCCTGGAGGATTTCTATTTCAGCTTTTATACCATGTCCGCGCAGACCGAACAGCTCTCGCGCGAATACTACCGGTGTATCTGCTGGGTCGGCATGGTCTTTCCGCTTTTCAACCTGCTTCTGCAGATGGTGCTGCTGGAGGGTGACGAGGAAGTGGCGGTGTCCGCCGAGGTGCTCGTCACAGCGTCCAATTTCGGTTTTTCCATAGCCTTGAGCCGCAGTATGGGTATCGCGGGTATCGGCCTGGGAAGCATTCTGGCCAATATCATCGGCATTCTCGTCTGCCTCCTCCATTTCAGAAAAAAGACCAATTCCATCAGGCTCCGGCTGGCGTTTGACCGCCGCTTTCTCCTCGACATGTTCAGACTGGGATCGGCGTCGAGCCTGGTATATCTCTATGCGTCGATGTTTAATTTCGCGGTAAACAAGCTGATCCTCGGCAGATACGGTGAGGAATACCTGGCGGCCTACGCGGTGGCGGAGCTGACCATAGGTCTCGTAGCTGTTTTCGCCTGTCCCATGTCCGCCGCCTCGCCCTTTGTGAGTGTCAGCTACGGTGAGCGCAACCCGGACGGAATCGACAAGGTCATGCGCGTGGCGAGAAGATATACCATGATCATGGTGGTCGCGCTGATGACGGTCTTTGTCGCATTCTCGGATCTGCTTCCGCGCCTCTACGGCATTACGGATCCGCTGACATACGAGGTATCGCGCGGGATAGGCAGAGTGCTGGCGCTTTCTTTCCCGTTTACAGCCGCAACGGTACAGTTTTCAGCTTATTACGTGCTCACCGGTCATACGCTGCTGGGCAATGTGATGACTGCGCTTTACAGCTTTTTGCTTCCGGCTGCGGTCATGCTCGTTCTGTCCGGAGCGTTTGGCTTTGACGGTCTGATCTGGGGCTACGCCGTCAGTCAGATCCTCTGCGTACTGGTCTGGACGCTGCTCGGGGCCATGAACCGGGGCAAAAGCAGTTTTCCGCTGCTCCTTGAGCCGGTCGAAACGCATATAGTATCATATGACCTCGAGGTGTGTCCCGGGAGCATAGATGCGCTCTGCGGATCGCTGCGCGGTGAGCTTTCCTCGCACGGAGCGGGAGAGGGGCTGACTGAGAGGATCGTATCTGCCGCGGGCAATACGCTGCGCGATATCTGTCTCGAGGACGCGGAGAAAACGATCATCGCCGAGTGTACTCTGATGATCGGGCGCGATCATGTGAGAATGATAATCAGGGACAGCGGCGAGGTCTTCGATATCAGAAGGACCGACAGCCGTATGGCTGCCCTGGACAGTCTGAGAAGAGCCCGGGCGGAGGAAACGAGCGGAGAGTTCACTTCGCTGACGACGATCTCCTTTAACCGCAACAGTTATCTCTGGCGCAGGGAGACGGATCGGTGATCTTTCTCTTGGGCATTTTGGCATATTTGCCAAATTGACCCGTGCAGCGCCAGCAGATATACTTTAGATAGAATCTATTTACAGGAGAGTACGAAAATGCTTGTTTTGTTTTGCGATTCCGATATGGACATGACACCCGAAATATGCGCGCAATACGGCTATCAGATGATCAGCATGCCGTATATCGTAGACGGCAGGGAAATTCTTCCCTACAAGGATTTTGACCGTTTTGACGCGCATGAGTTCTATGAAATGCTCAGGAACGGGACCATGCCTACCACCAGCGGGATATCCGTGCCGGATTACGTCGATTATTTCGAGCCGCATTTTGCCGCCGGAAACGACATCCTCTACGTGCACTTTTCCGCGGCTATGTCCAATACCTTTGACAGCATGCGTCTGGCTCTGGACGAGCTCAAAGTAAAGTATCCCGAGCGTAAATTCTATGAGATAGACGTAAAGGGAATATCCATTCTGGGAATGGCCATCGCCATGGAAGTGGGGGATATGATCAAGGCCGGAAAGAGTGTAGAAGAGGTCCTTAAATGGGCTGAGACCGGGATCTATAATTATGCCGTCTATTTTATGGCCGACAATCTCAATTTCTTCCGAAGGAGCGGCAGAGTCTCGGGTCTTGCGGCGGTGATGGGCGGTCTCGTGGGTATAAAGCCGATCATCTATATGAACTCGGAGGGGATGATGGTCTCCTGCGGCAAGGAACGCGGGCGCATGGCTGCGCTCGACCGCATCGTGAAATACATGGACGAGCTGGGTGACGATGTGGAAAACCACAGAGTCTTTATCGCAAGTGCGGACTGCATGCACCTCGTAGACGAGATCAGGAGCCGTCTCCATGACAGGTACGGCGACAGACTCGATATACACGTGGTCGACGTGAATCCCACGGCCGGCGCGCACTGCGGTCCGGACGCC
>CAMOQY010000167.1 GCA_946623295.1 uncultured Lachnospiraceae bacterium
AAAGTATTATCCCATGTATCGATACCTTATCATTCATCGCAAAAAATCCCGCTGCAAAGCGTCAGCGCCGTTCATACGCCCGGCGCAGATCATTTTTCCCTGCTGTATCCCAGTTCCTTTAAAAGCGTCTCATTGTCGCGCCAGTCGCGGCGCACCTTTACGAAAAGCCTCAGATTGACGCGTTCCTGCGTCATATCCTCTATGCCTCTCCTCGCGGCGGAGCCTATTTTCTTAAGCATGGAGCCTCCGCGTCCGATGATTATTCCCTTGTGGGAATCCCGCTCGCAGATTATGTCCGCCTCAATGTCATACATCCCGTTTTCACGGCTTGTCATGCGCGTGACCTCGACCGCGATGCCGTGGGGGATCTCATCGCGAAGGGACCTCAGCGCAGCCTCTCTGACGAGTTCTCCGGCTATCTGTCGCATCGTCTGATCCGTGACGGTCTCGTCGTCGTAATAAAGCGGGCCCTCGCTAAGTCTGTCAAAGACGGCGCGGAGCAGCTCATCGCAGCCCTCTCCCGTGCGCGCCGATACCGGTATGATCTCGGCCGCGCCGATCAGCTGTCCGAATGCAGCCATGACCGGGAGCAGGTCTTCTTTCTTTACAGAATCTATCTTGTTTATAACTATGATGACGGGAATATCCATCCCGCTGAGCGAGGCGGCGATATCGCGGTCGCCGGCCCCGATATACGGCGATGGCTCCACGAGCCAGATCACTATATCGGCGTCGCCCAGCGTACCTCTGGCCGCATCCATCATATAGTCTCCGAGCTTTGTTCTGGCCTGGTGCATCCCGGGCGTATCCAGGAAAACTATCTGTCCCCGCTCATCCGTGTAGACTGTCTGGATACGGTTGCGCGTGGTCTGAGGCTTGTCGGAGGTGATAGCTATCTTCTGTCCGATAAGCCTGTTCATAAGCGTTGATTTTCCTACATTGGGACGTCCTATAATAGCGGCAAATCCGGATCTTGTCTTGTTCACAGCAGATTCTCCACCTTATCAAAAAGCTCCGCGGCACGCTCGATCGCCGCGCTGCCGCCTACCGTACATATTTGCCATTTTTCGATTACGCCGCGGATAGCAGGCGCCAGAGCCCTGATATCCTCCTCGCTGCAGCCGATGACCTCGTCGCGCTCCTTCTGGCGCATTTCCCGGGTGAGGCCGCTGATATACTCCGTAAGAGCCCCCGCGCCCCAAAGTTGGGGAGACAGAGGCGTATCCATGGCGCCTATGACGCTTATCTTAAGATCGTCAAGCTTACGTTTGCCGGCAGTGAATTTCTCCACATAGTCCGGAACGGTGCGGTAAATATCGTAAGTCCTTTCAAGATTCGGATCCCTGTACGAGACGAAGGTCGCGTCGCCTCTGCGGCTGAAGCTGCAGAGGATCCCGTACGCGCCGCCCTTTACGCGCAGTGCGTTCCAAAGGTACTCATTTGCAAGCACGGCTCTGAGCACCTGAGACGCTCCGCTGTACTCGGACGCGCTGCATAGAGGACCGGAAAGAGCCACATAGTTGACCTGAGAGGTAGTGCGAAGCCCCTCGTTCTTTTTCTCAGGCTCGGGAGCAAAACAGCGCTCGCTCCTGACTGCCTGCGTATTTCTGAATCCGCCGCAAAGCGCGGACGCGAAAGCGTCGAAGCCCTCGGCATCATCCGTGACGCTCACGGTAAGCGGGCAGCCGCAAAAGATCTTTTCCGCCGTCAGAGCAAGCCTGTCAAGCAGTCCGCTGCTCTCCAGATCGACATTTTTAAGGGAATCAACGTATCTGATATATTCAAGCCCCGTCGTATGCTCCCTGTAGGCTGCCGACTGCGATCCGTATGAGAGCGACCGCCCGGCCGCGATGGAGTGGGACATTCCCTGTATCCGCATCTCGTTTCTTGAGATCAGCTGTCCGATGATCGTTGAGAACCTGTTTTCATCCTCATAGAGCGTCTCAAATAATATCTCGCTGATAAGAGACACCGCCTCCACGGCCTTGCCGTGAAGGAACTTGAAGCTGATCTCCATATAAGGTGTGAAATCAGAGCTGTCGTATCTTTCTCTGATATTCAGCGCAAAATCGAGACCTCCGAGTCTGAGATTGATCTCATTTGACAGCTCGCCGTAGGTATGTCTCCTGGTATCGAGAAGCGCGATGGTATCTCTCAGCAGCGCGGCGCTGTGGAGCTCGTCACGTCCGAAGGAGCTGATATCATAGAGCAGGCTGACATAGGTTATCCCGTTTGTGGCCGTCTCGTGATGAAGCAGCTCAAAACCGCCGCGGTCCCTGCATACAGTGGAAAAAAGTCTGCACGATCTGTTCAGATCCGAAAGCTCGAGATGCGGGAGCGACGCGAGCTGCTCGGGTGAGGATCCTTCGTCCTGGTATCTGCGCAGCATTGCGCTCTCTTTCACGATATTTTCGACCTCGTCTTTGCTCATAGCTGCCTTCTGTGCCTGCAGCCGGTCGCTCAGCTGCTTCTCGCGCCTGCCGGAAAGGCCGGGCTCCGGGACGGCTGTCACTATAGAGGCATGTCTGTTGTCCAGGAGATATTTCCTGATAAGATCCTCGTAATATCCGTCTCCGATATGCCCGCGGAGCCTATTGAATATTTCCGCAGTCCGCAGATGAGTTACCGGCTGCATATCGTCATAGAGCCAGCTGTCGAGCGAAGCCATGGCCCAGACAAGGCCCTTGGGGAAGCCGCCGTAATCCGCCTCGCGGACTTTGAATTCCAGCATGTTCAGCGCTGCCTCCAGGGAGGTGCGGTCCACGCCGCGGCTGACTATGTCGGCAAGGGTCTCCGTGACGATCCTGCGGAACTCATCTTTCCTCCCGGAATCGACGTTTTTTGCCGTAACCTTGTAATATGGCTGAAAAACTTCGTTTGTCCAGCCTCCGAAAACGTCCTGCCCTATCCCGGCAGAAAGCAGCGCTTCCTTGAGCGGAGCGCCTTCCGACGAGAGGAGCGCGTAGTCAAGCACCTGCATCGCGAGATTCAGCTCCGGATCGAGCATATCGCCGATCGACCACTGCATGCTGATCCAGGTCTTGTCGGCAGTATCCTCGCCCTCATCGATCGGGTATGAAATACTGCTGCAGGCCACCTCGTTAAAGGGCTCCTGGAACTGTATGCGCGAGCCGGGCTCCGACGCGTCGAAATCCTTTAGATATTCGCTGTCCAGCCAGCGGAGCTGATCTTCCATGTCCATGTTGCCGTACAGATAAATATAGCTGTTGGAGGGATGATAATATCTCCTGTGGAAAGCGATGAAATCCTCGTAGGTCAGCGAAGGAATGACCTCGGGATCGCCGCCGGATTCAAAGCCGTAGCCCGTATCGGGATAGAGCGAGTTCTGGCAGAAGCGCTCCAGAGTTTCCTCGGGATCCGAAAAAGCGCCCTTCATCTCATTGTAAACGACGCCGTTTATACGCAGCGGCGAGTTTTCGTCCTCCATCTCGTAATGCCAGCCCTCCTGCATAAATATCTGTTTTTCCGTATAGATATTCGGATAGAGGACCGCGTCCATATATACGGACATCAGGTTGCGCAGATCCTTTTCATTGCAGCTCGCGACCGGATACATCGTTTTGTCCGGGAAGGTAAAAGCGTTCAGGAAGGTATTCAGGGAACTCTTTGCGAGCTCCATAAACGGATCCTTTACCGG
>CAMOQY010000168.1 GCA_946623295.1 uncultured Lachnospiraceae bacterium
GTTTTTCCTCGACGACATAGCAGCGATGACCGGCGCCACGGTATATATCCCCATCTATCCGCTGGCCCCGTTTTACACGTACAGGGATCTTTACCCAAAGATCATCGATTATTACAGAGAGATAGCGCGGAACAATCCGGGGTGCAAAATGATACTTTCCGGTGATTCCGCCGGCGGAAATATAGCAGCAGTCATCGCCGAAAATCTGTCGTCTGACGAGCAGCCGGACGAGCTCATACTTCTTTCGCCTGCGTTGAGTATGCATGTGGATCCGATCGCGCCGGATGATATTGAGAGCTTTAACAAGTGCCTGCTCGTAGGCGTAGAAGCTGCGATCGTGATGGGAGAGTACTGGGCCGGCGGCAGGGAAAACATGAATTCGCCTCTGGTCTCGCCGATCGACGGCGACGTAAGTTCTATGCGCAACGTGACTATCTACGCGGGCGAGCGCGATATGGCGTACGCGATGTCGCTGAGATTTGCGGACAGGCTGTCCGCGGCCGGAGTGAAGACGGAAACCGTCATTGGCAAAGGAATGCCGCACGTCTGGCCGGTAATGTCTTTCCCGGAAGCGCATGAGGCGCGCAGGCAGATCGCGGAAATCATCAAAAGGTAAGGTAAGCCTAATGGTTATCAGAAGTATCGATCTGGAGATAGTAGTTGGCCCGGCGAGCCGCATTCCGGCGACTCAGCTGCCTGAGTTTGCCTTCGCGGGCAAATCCAACGTGGGCAAAAGCTCGCTGATCAACGCTCTGATGAACCGCAAGTCATACGCGCGTACATCCGCCAGACCCGGCAAGACCCAGACGATCAATTTCTATAATATAAACGAGGCCCTTTACCTTGTGGACCTGCCCGGATACGGTTTTGCAAAGGTCTCCCGGAGCGAGCAGGAACGCTGGGGCAAAATGATCGAAAAATACCTGGAAAAATCGCGGCAGCTGCGCCAGGTATTTCTCCTGATAGACATCCGCCATCAGCCTGGGGCAAATGACGTACAGATGTATCAGTGGATCGTGAGCCGCGGTTTTTCGCCGGTGATCATCGCCACAAAGGCCGATAAGATCAGCCGAGGTCAGTACGAAAAGCAGAAAAAGCTGATCCGCGAGACTCTCGGCGCCGGTGCGGATACTTTGATCATCCCTTTTTCGGCTGAGACAAAGCTTGGAAGAGATGAGATATATGAGCTGCTGACCTTAGAAGAGGCTGCTCAGCCCGTGTAGAGTACAGATTGTTTATCTGTCTTCGGTCGTCTGCATGCGGCATAGGGAAGCTTTTTGCGGTTTTATTAAAATCAGCAGCGAAAGCTTCGTAAAGAAAAGCGATGAAAAAGCAACTGTTTGAGCGAAGCGAGTTTTGCGTTTTCGAGCTTTTTAGAAGCCGAGCGCGCTGATTTATAAAACCGTCAAACTGGCTTCCCGATGCCGCATGCAGACGACCGGAGGCGTGAAGCACCGGTCATATTGTGACCGCAATTGCTAAAAGGAGGAAGAAAAATGTATCGAAGAGCTTTAACTATCCAGGACATTTCGTGTGTCGGACAATGCTCGCTCACAGTGGCGCTGCCTATCATGAGCGCGTGCGGCGTGGAGACGGCAATTCTCCCGTCTGCAGTGCTGTCGACTCATACGGCAGGCTTTACCGGCTTTACGGTGAGAGATCTGGCGGATGATATTCCGGCGATCAGCGCTCACTGGCAGAAGGAGGGACTTGATTTTGCGGCGGTGTACACGGGTTATCTCGGGTCGGTGCCGCAGATCGACATGGTGCTGGAGATCATGGATCATTGTCTGCAGGAGGGCGGTCTGCGCATCGTGGATCCAGCCATGGGAGACAACGGCCGTCTCTATCCGGCCTTTGATATGGAGTATGTGGAGGCTATGAAGCGCCTCGTCGGCGCCGCGGATTATACTCTGCCCAACATCACTGAAGCGGCGTTTCTGACGGGAATGGAGTACCGCGAGGGTTATGATCAGGCATACGTGAAAGCGCTGATGGACGCTCTTCAGGCTCTCGGAGCGAAAAACGTGATCATCACGGGCGCAAGCTTTTCACCGGATACCACGGGCGTAATGGTGAGAGAAAACGGGACGGATACTTACTACGAGCACAGAAAGATAAGCGAGAGCCGCCACGGCACGGGAGATATCTACTCCTCGGCCTTTGCGGGCGCGCTGATCAGGGGAAAGAGCGCGTACGAGGCAGCAGTTATCGCCGCAGACTTTACCGTAGCCGCTCTGGAGGAGACGCTCAAGGGCGAGCCCCATCTCTACGGCGCGAAATTCGAGCTCGTTATTCCTAAGCTCATAGAAATGCTCAAATAACAGGGGACCTCTCCGGGAAGAGACCCCGCCGGCCAGGGACAAGCCGGCAAAAAGAAAAAGAAGCGCCCCGCCTGAGAGGATATTCCAGGAGGCGGCGCGGTAAGGAGCCGGCATGAATTACTTTCTCGGTCTGGATCTGGGAGGCACTACGGTAAAAGGCGGACTGCTGGATCAGGACGGACATATTATCGCAAAGAACGAGATACCTACCGGAGCAGGCAGGCCCTGCGGGCAGGTCGCCGCGGATATTGCGGAGCAGGGCAAAAAGCTTATCGACGAGGCGGGCGTACCTGCGGACTGCGTCAAGGCAGCCGGGATATGCTCGCCCGGTACGATCAACACCGAAAAGGGCGAAGTGGTCTTTTCGGGCAATCTCGGCTGGCGCTGCGCTCCGCTCTCCGAAGAGCTTGAGAAATGCCTCGGGATCCCTGTTTTCCTCGGCAACGACGCGAATGTCGCGGCACTCGGCGAGGCCAGATACGGCTCAGGCAGAAACTACAGAGACAGCATCCTCATTACGCTCGGTACCGGAGTAGGCGGCGGCATCATAATGGGCGGCCGGATTTTCGAAGGCGGCAGATCAGCCGGAGCGGAGATAGGCCATATGGCGATAGTCTGCGGCGGAGAGCCCTGCACCTGCGGAAGACGCGGCTGTTTTGAGGCTTATGCGTCAGCTACGGCGCTGATAAGGCAGGCCAGGGAGGCGATGAACGCTCCCGGCGGCGCAGACAGTCTGATGTGGAAGCTCTGCGGCGGCGATCCTGACGCGGTCTGCGGCAAGACAGTCACCGACGCCGTGACAGCAGGAGATAAGACGGCGGAGCAGGTCTGGGACAGATATCTGGACTATCTGGCGGAGGGCACGGCAAATCTTATCAATATCTTCAGGCCTGAGGCTGTTCTGTACGGAGGCGGAGTCAGCAAGGCGGGAAGCCTTCTTCTTGACCGGCTCGTCCCCAAATTTGAAGGGCTTATTTTCGGCGGGAACGACTACGCGCACGTGGATTTTGGCATCGCTGCTCTCGGCAATGACGCCGGCATCTGCGGCGCCGCAGCCATGGCTATGGATGCATATTTTATGCAGTGAGTACATTTGTTTAGTATCCTGTTTTTCATTTAAGTGCACTTAGAAATCAGAAACTGCCATAATAACTTGCCGATTTTTTTGACTTTTGGTAGTCCTTTTTGCAGATTAATTCTTGACAAAAAGTAGTGCCACCCCTTATTATAAAAACAGATAAAAATTGACACACTGACGAATTCGTCAGTGTTTTTCGCCAACTCAAAGGAGCCCCGTCATGACGATCAGGAACCTCGTTTCGAAGTTTT
>CAMOQY010000169.1 GCA_946623295.1 uncultured Lachnospiraceae bacterium
TTGAAAAGGACGCGGGACATGTGAGAGAGTTCGAGCCTGATTATTTCATTACGGAAATATATGACGTCCTGCCTATAGTGAAGAAACTGCTCTGATAAGAATCAGTGCATACAGTAAAAAGCCCCGAAGATAATTGCTCCGGGGCTTTTATTTTACTTGCAGCCGTCACTGCTTTATGGCTCTGCAGGAGGACCGCTCGATAATGGTCGGCGAGACTATACGGTGCGAATAGCCGGAGAGCTCATTCTGGATCTTGTCGAGAAGCGTGTCGAGCGCTATGGACGCCAGCATTTTCTTTGGCTGTTCGATCGTGGTGAGCTCGATGCGCGGCAGACTGCTGTCGCGGATGTTGTCAAAGCCGAGGAGCGAGAGATCCTCGGGGATGCGGATGCCGGCCTCTTCGGCTGCCTGCATGACGCCCAGAGCGTTGGTATCGGTCGAGGCGAAAATAGCGGTATATTTCCTTTCCTCAGAAAATGCCTGCTTGGCAAGCTGATAGCCGTACTTGATGCTGGTCGAGGAAAAAGTATTGTTGCAGTACATGGGGGTAAGTCCCAGTCTTGCACAGGCAGACGCGTAGCCGTCCGCGCGCAGCTGGTGGGTCACGCTGTTTCTGCGGCGGCCGAAGTAGAGGATATTGCGGTGTCCGAGCCTGTAGAGATACTCGACGCCCATCTCGGCGCCGCGGAAATTGTCTACGGAAACATAGCTCTCCGGGGCTTCACGCAGGTTTTCACCGATGAATACGGAAGGGATCCTCCCCAGGTACGGACGCAGAGACTCGTAGCTGCCCGGTCCTGCGGGGGCAAGGATGATGCCGTCTACCTGGCGGCCGAGCATCAGCTCGAAAAGCTCGCGCTCCATCTCGGTATCGCGGGAGGAGTTGCAGAGGATTATATTGTATCCGCGTGCCCTGGCCTGCCTGTCGATATGGTAGGCCAGCTCGGACATAAACGGATTGTTGACGCTGGTCAGGATGAGTCCGAGAAGTCTGGTGCTGCGCACGACCATGGAACGGGCGACGGTGTTTACCGTATAGTTCAGCTCCTTGCATACGCGCAGGACCCTTTCGCGGGTTTCCTCACTGATCTCAGGGCTGCCGGAGAGGGCTCTGGATACTGTCGAATTGGATACGCTGGCGGCCTTTGCCACGTCCTTGATGGTTACGCTTTTCATAATGGACCTCGTTTCCGAAAAGTTCCGAAATATTTGCATTGTGAGTATATCATCCATACCTCAAAAACGCAATCGCAAATAAAGTCTTTTCACAAAAAAACGGAATGCGGAAAAAAGTGTCCGCGTGCCGCCCGCAAAGAGAGGCGTCCGGGGACGATAAAGCGTATATAACTTGATTTTGCGCGATATCTGCGGAAAGTTCCGGCATTTTTCCGTAGGGTTGTTCCGACTTTGTTAAAAAGACTAAAAAACTGCCAAAAAACGTTTGACAAGATTTTTGAAGGAAGGTATTATTATCAATGTGAACGGAAACGTTTGCGTAAAACGATGCGAAGGAGGCGGAGAAATGATCAAGGCAGTACTTTTCGATCTGGGAGGCACGCTTCATACAGGCAGTTCCCCTGAGGGGCGCGATATCTGGTTCGCATCGAGGATCATCGACAGACTTGCAGACTACGGTATCGTACTGGGTGCCGCTCCGGAACAGCTGGCCGCTGAGCTGGCTGTCCAGTCCGAGGTCTACAAGCATTTTTCCGAGCAGACTCTTACCGAATACCCGCCCGCCAGGATCTGGAACGATTTTTATCTCCGGGCATATAATATCGGTCAGGAAAGGCTCGAGCCCTTCGCGGAGGAGCTGAGTTTTCTGTATGATTACGAGAGGCCCAGGGTCATGCGCCGTCCGGGCCTGTATGCCGTTATGGATGAGCTTCATGGAATGGGGCTCAGGCTCGGGGTCATCAGCAATATCATTTCACGCACGGTGGTGCCGCATTTCCTTGCCGAGTACGGCATAGACCGGTTTATGGACTGCGT
Organism: uncultured Lachnospiraceae bacterium; assembly: GCA_946623295.1. Taxonomy (GTDB): domain Bacteria; phylum Bacillota; class Clostridia; order Lachnospirales; family Lachnospiraceae; genus UBA3774. Next base: position 1,993 of record CAMOQY010000169.1, read on the forward strand.
GGTCACATCGGCGTCCACAGGTATCCGCAAGCCATCGCCCGAGATATTCAGGATCGCGGAGCGGGAGCTGGGACTTGGGCCGGACGAGCTTGCATACGTCGGAGATACGATCTCCAGAGATGTGATAGGCACGAGGAACGCCGGCTGGAAGCTCATGATACGCATCAGACACGAGGCGACGGCTTTCCGTGACGCAGGGCTTGACCCCGAAAAATACAAGGCAGACTATATGATAGATTCTCTTACGGAGATCCCGGATATCATCCGCAGGGAAAACGCCGTAAGCTGACGGTAACGCAGAGCAGGAGGATGAGATATGTACGAGATAGACACGATCTTTTTTGACGTAGGAGCGACGCTCCGGTATGTGGTCGAGGACCCGGAGTTTGCAGCGGCAGCCGAAGCCGAGCTGATGCAGCTTGTCGGCGCCACCGAGGATCATGACACCTTCTTTGCAAAGCTCGAGGCAAACTGGAAAAAATACCGCAAATGGGCAAAGGATACCCTGCTGGATGTCTCGGAAATGGAGCTTTGGCTTCAGTATCTGCTGCCCGATTATCCCGCGGAGCGCGTCGCGCCTCATGCTGCGAGGCTGACCCGCCTGTGGAGAGACCATGACGGGCGCCGCGTGGTGCATGACGGCACGCTCGAGACCCTCCGCGAGCTCAAAGCCCGCGGCTATAAGCTTGGCATCATAGCCAATACGATCACAGAGACCGAGATCCCCGACTGGATGTGCCGCGATAATGTCGCAGACTGCTTTAAGACAGTCATACTTTCATCAAAGGTCCGCCTGCGCAAACCCGATCCCGCCATCTATCTGCTGGCCGCGCGCTGCATAGGCAGCGCACCCGAACGCTGCGCCTACGTGGGAGACAACCCCGTGCGCGACGTGGAGGGAGCAAAGGAGGCCGAGTTTGGCGCAATGGTGCTCTTTGAGGATGCCGGTACAGCAGACCGCGAGGGCAAGGCCCCCACGCTGCTTCCGGATTACCGCATCAAATCCATCCCGGAGCTGCTGGACCTTTTCCCTCCGAGAGCGTAAGGAGCGGTCATGAACAGATTTAAAGGTGTTTTTTTTGACCTGGGAGGAACTTTACGCATAGCGGAGCAGGTCCCCGAACACATCGCCGCGGCGAAAGCGAGGATGGCTCAGCTGGCCGGATACGATGATGCCGACGCTTTTTACGATATGATCGAGGAGCGCTACGCTCCGTACCGTGACTGGGCGCTGTCTGAGTGCCGCGAAAGCGGAGACTTCGAGCTCTGGCACAAATGGCTCCTGCCCGATATGGACGAGGAAAAGGTCAGGGCGATCTGTGAAGAGATGAGCTACCAGTACCGTCAGAGCAAGGGCAAAAGGCATCTGGTAGAGGGCGGACTTGAGGTCATAACGACCCTTCATTCCCGCGGCTACAGGCTCGGCATCATCTCGAATCTCATCGGAGAGACCGAGATCCCGAACTGGCTTCGCGATGACGGGCTGGAGCAATACTTTGATGCGCTCGTGCTTTCGCCTGTGTGCGGCATCCGCAAGCCGGATCCGAGGGCCTATACGCTTGGCTGCAGGCAGCTCGGCTTTGATCCCTCGGAGTGTGTGAATATC
>CAMOQY010000170.1 GCA_946623295.1 uncultured Lachnospiraceae bacterium
GTTCCGCGGGCACGTCGAAAAGCCACTTTGCCTCCATGACCTCCAGACCTTTGTTTGCAAGCGTCGCGCAATCGACCGTGATCTTTTTACCCATGCTCCAGCTGGGATGTCTGAGCGCGTCTTCAAGAGTCACAGACTCCAGCTGCTCCTTTTTCATCCCGCGGAAAGGCCCGCCCGAGCAGGTAAGAAGGATCCTGTCTATATCGTTTGTCTCATTGCCCTGAAGGCACTGGAATATGGCCGAATGCTCGCTGTCGACAGGCAATATGCGCACTCCGCGCCCGGACGCGGCGCTCATGACGAGATGGCCTGCGGTAACGAGGGTCTCCTTATTTGCAAGAGCTACGTCGCGGCCCGCCTCTATCGCAGCCAGAGTCGGCAGTATCCCTACCATTCCCACGACCGCGGTCAGAACTATATCGGCAGGCGTCGCGGAAGCTGCCTCCACAAGCCCGTTCATCCCGGATACGACCTTTACGTCCGTGTCGGCGAGGCGTACCTTAAGCTCCGAAGCAGCGGCTGCGTCAAAAAGGCACGCCAGCTCCGGCTTAAACTCACGCGCCTGGGCCTCGATGGCATCCACGTCGCGGAATGCGGCAAGCGCGGTTACTTTTATATCTTTGTTTGATCTCACGACCTCCAGCGCCTGAGTGCCGATGGAGCCCGTCGAGCCGAGAATGGAAAGCTTTTTCATATACCTCCGGGTGCAGGCAGGGGCCGTGCACCTTATCCGAGCATCTGCAGGAACATGATCAGAAAGAACACCATCGGCGCGGTGATGATGATGCTGTCAAAACGGTCCAGCACGCCGCCGTGTCCCGGGATCAGATCCCCGTAGTCTTTTATATTATAGTTTCTCTTTATGGCGGAAGCGGCCAGATCTCCCACCATGGAGATCGCTCCGCCCACTCCGCAAAGGATGGCAAGAGCCGGCACGGGCTGCGCAAAGATCCCCAGCTCGCCGCGGAATATAAGCGCGTATACAGCTCCCAGAAGCGCCGCTCCCAGGACACCGCCCACGGCGCCCTCGATGGATTTTTTAGGACTGAGCTCAGGCGCCAGCTTGTGCTTTCCGAAAAGCATTCCGCTGCAGTATGCCAGCGTATCGCTTCCCCATGCGCTGATAAAGATCAGCCAGATCAGGTGCTGCCCGCCGGGGAGCACACGTACCAGGAAAACGAATGAGAGCATGAACACCACATAGATAAGTCCGAAATACGCCCCCATGATCTCCGGAGCCCTGTACCTTGGATAGGCAAAGACATAGAGCACCAGGACGGCGATCATGCTCAGGAATATATACGCTCCGATCAGGGTCAGACCCGAGGTATAGATCATAGCCTCGTATATGGCTGCAAGTATATAGCACAGCACGGCCAGCCCGCTCCTGTGCATGTCCAGCACGCGGTAGAGCTCAAAGAGCCCGACGATGGAGATGACCGCCACGCCGAGCAGCAGCGGCAGCCCTCCGGCAATTCCGAGCACTATGATCGACGCAAGCAGAATGATGCTGCTGAGTAATCTTGTCCAGAACATTTCCTTCCCTCACATAAACTACTTTGCCGGAGCGGGTCTTCCGCCAAAGCGCCTCTCGCGCGAGCCGTAGGACTCTATGGCCTGCATGAGCTCCTCCATATGGAAATCCGGCCAGAGCACGTCGCTGTAGTAGAACTCCGTATACGCGCACTGCCACAATAGGAAATTGGAAAGGCGCTGCTCTCCGGCAGTCCGGATCAGCAGATCCGGGTCGGGGATAAGAGCGGTGTCCAGGTTCCTGCTTATCATATCCTCGTCAATATCTCCGGGGGAAAGCGTGCCCTCCGCACATCCGGCGGCCAGCCGCCTTACGGCCCTGACGATCTCGTCGCGGCTGCCGTAGTTGAGAGCCATGATAAATACCATGCCCCCGTTTGCCGCGGTAGATTCCTCCACGTCCCGCAGAGCCTCTCTGATATCCTCGTCAAAGCGGCTCCTTTCGCCTATGGCCATGACCTTTATATCATTTGCCATCGCGCGCTTTTTGAGCCTTCTGATGTACAGTCTGAAAAAGCCCATCAGGGCGCCGACCTCCTCCTCGGATCTCTTCCAGTTTTCCGTGGAAAAGGCGTAGACCGTAAAATACTTCACCCCGAGCCGGGCCATATCCTCGACCATCTGCTCGAGGTTGTCGCACCCGGCCTTATGGCCGAGCTGCCTCGGAAGATTGTGGAGCTTTGCCCATCGGCCGTTGCCGTCAAGAATGATGGCTATATGTGCGGGAATGTTCATCAATACACCTCATACGCCGCTCCTGCGCCGCGCTTTAAACCGGCAGAAAAAGGATCGGCCGGCCTTTCTTCTCAAAAAACAGGCTGCCGCAGGACGCGGCAGCCCTGATAAGGATCAAATGGTCTCAGACCGTCATGATCTCCTTTGTCTTGGCTTCGATAGCCTTGTCGATCTTTTCAACGTACTTGTCGGTAAGCTTCTGTACGCTCTCCTCGGTCTGTTTGCTGTCGTCCTCGGTAAAATCGCCGTCCTTTTCGGCCTTCTTTATGCGGTCATTGGCGTCGCGGCGGATATTGCGCAGCGCGACCTTCGCGTCCTCGCCCTTTTTCTTGATATCCTTTGACAGATCCTTGCGGCGCTCTTCTGTGAGCTCCGGGAAAGTCAGGCGGATGAGCGTGCCGTCATTTGAAGGATTGATCCCGATATCGGACATGTTGATGGCCTTTTCGATCTCTTTGATCAGGCTCTTGTCCCAGGGCTGGATCTGAAGGAGTCTCGCCTCAGGAACCGAGATGTTTGCGACCTGCTGGAGCGGCGTGGGAACGCCGTAGTAACTCACCATGATCTTGCTGAGCAGCGCGGGATTCGCGCGCCCGGCCCTGATGACCGAGTATTCCTCCTCAAGATTGCTGAGGGTCTTGCTCATTTTATCCTCAGATACTTTTAAAATGTCTTCCATGGTCGTCCTCCTTTATCTGTCTGTATATTTGTCCGGTCTCAGACCGTTATGCGCGTGCCGGATATATCGCCCTTCAGGGCCTTGTAGATGGAATCCTCTCCGTCCAGACCGAATACCGCCATCGGCATACGGTTGTCAAGGCAGAGCGCGGACGCGGCCAGATCTATCACCGCCAGGCGCTTTTCCACCATCTCCTCGATAGTGATCGTGTCGTATTTTACGGCGTTCGGATTCTTTGCCGGGTCGCTGTCATAGACTCCGTCGATGGCCTTTGCCATAAGGATCTCGTCGGCGTGCATCTCCACCGCGCGCAGCACGACTCCGGTATCCGTGGAGAAATACGGATGTCCCGTACCGCCCGCGAAAAAGACTATCCTGCCCTCGGCAAGCGCGGCCTCGGCTGCGTCATAGGAAAAGAGCGGAACCGTACCGCCGATCTCGAACGAGCAGAAAACAGCGGTCTTCATCCCCATGCTCTCAAAGAGCGAGGAAACGTAGAGACAGTTCATCGCGGTGGCGAGCATGCCCATCTGGTCGGCCTTTACTCTCTCGATGTCCTTTGAGCTGCGGCCTCTCCAGAAG
>CAMOQY010000171.1 GCA_946623295.1 uncultured Lachnospiraceae bacterium
GGCGGGCTTTTTCCGGCAGGTCCTTGTAGGGGGTGTGCATGGAAAAACCGTAGCGCTTTGCAAGCGCCTCAAAGGTGGATTTGGACCAGCTTCCGTCCTTTCCGACCGAGCCGAAGCCCGACGGATTTAACGCGCCGTCCTCCAGGCTTTTTTCCGGGTCGTCCACGATCAGATCCTCGTCGAATTCCATTTTAAAGCCCAGTCCGGTGCACGCAGGACACGCGCCGAAAGGATTGTTGAAGGAAAAATTGCGCGGCTCGACCTCCTCTATGCTGATCCCGCAGTCCGGGCAGGCGAAGCTCTGGCTGAAGTTGATCGGATCGGAGCCCTCTCCGGTATCCACCATGGCCACGCCGTCCGCAAGAGATAACGCGGTCTCCAGAGAGTCCGTAAGTCTGTCTTCTATCCCGTCGTGTACTATGAGGCGGTCGATGACTATTTCAATGGTGTGCTTGACGTTTTTGTCGAGCTTTATCTCCTCGGAGAGCTCATACTGGATCCCGTCCACTCTCGCGCGCACGTAGCCTTTTTTCATGGCCTGTTCCAGTACCTTTACATGCTCTCCCTTGCGCCCGCGGACGACCGGGGCAAGGATCTGGATCCTGCTCTTTTCCGGGAGCGACATGATCTGGTCCACCATCTGGTCTATCGACTGGCGGCGCACCTCGCGTCCGCATCTCGGGCAGTGCGGCACGCCCGCTCTTGCGTAGAGCAGACGCAGGTAATCGTATATCTCCGTGACCGTACCCACGGTGGAGCGCGGGTTGCGGTTCGTACCCTTCTGATCTATGGATATGGCCGGAGAAAGGCCCTCGATGCTCTCCACGTCGGGCTTTTCCATCTGGCCGAGAAATTGTCTGGCGTACGAGGAAAGGCTTTCCATGTATCTGCGCTGGCCTTCCGCGTATATGGTATCAAAAGCCAGCGAGCTCTTGCCGGAGCCCGATATTCCGGTGAGCACCACCAGTTTGTCCCTGGGGATGTCCACGTTGACGTTTTTCAGATTATGTTCATTCGCTCCGCGAATCCTGATACAGTTATTCATGATATCGTTCCTGCTTCCTTATTTCCGTCCGAGGTAGCCCTTGAGCTCGATCATGCGGTCACGCAGCAGAGCGGCCTGCTCGAAATTCAGATCGCCTGCGGCCTTCGTCATTTCCTTCTTTACCTTTTCGATCAGCTCTTTCAGTTCCTTTTCGTCCATCGACTCCGGATCCTTGTCTATCTTCATGCCCGTCTGATCTCCGGCCGGTCTGGAGATCCGGATGGCGTCGCGCACGGCCTTGCGTATGCTCTGCGGCGTTATGCCGTGTTCTTTGTTGTAGGCGTCCTGAATGCTGCGGCGTCTGTTGGTGATGGCGATCGTGCTTGCCATGGAATCGGTTATCGTATCCGCGTACATGATGACGTGGCCGTCCGCGTTTCTCGCCGCGCGCCCCACAGTCTGGATCAGAGACGTCTCCGAGCGCAAAAAGCCTTCCTTGTCCGCGTCGAGGATCGCCACCAGCGAGACCTCCGGTATATCCAGACCTTCGCGCAGGAGATTGATCCCGACCAGCACGTCGAATACTCCCAGCCTCATGTCCCTGATTATCTCGATGCGTTCGAGAGTATCCACATCCGAGTGCAGATAGCGGACCTTTACTCCCGCCTCGCGCAGGTAGTCCGTCAGATCCTCCGCCATGTGCTTTGTCAGCGTGGTCACAAGCACCTTCCGGCCCTTTTCCGTCTCGTTCCTTATCTCTCCGAGCAGGTCGTCGATCTGCCCCGCGACCGGGCGCACATCGATAGACGGATCCAGCAGACCCGTGGGCCTGAGGATCTGCTCGGCGCGCAGCTGCTCGTGTTCGCTTTCGTAGGCTCCCGGAGTGGCCGAGGTAAAAAGCACCTGATTGATCTTGCTTTCAAACTCAGTAAAATTAAGCGGACGGTTGTCCAGCGCGGACGGCAGTCTGAAGCCATAGTCCACGAGAATGGTCTTGCGGGAACGGTCCCCCGCGTACATAGCCCGTACCTGGGGCACGGTCATATGCGATTCGTCTATGATCAGGAGAAAGTCCTTAGGAAAGTAATCCATGAGCGTATGGGGCGATGCGCCTGCGGGCAGTCCCACCAGATGGCGCGAATAGTTTTCTATCCCGGAGCAAAAGCCGGTCTCCCTCATCATCTCCAGGTCGAAATTTGTCCGCTCGGCTATCCGCTGAGCCTCGAGGAGCTTGTCTTCACGGTGGAATTTCTCTACCTGCTCTTCCAGCTCCTTTTCGATAGCGTCCGTAGCTCTCTTCATCGCATCCGGCGCTACCACGTAGTGGGAAGCGGGGAAGATCGCGATGTGCTCCAGCGTTCTCTTTACCTGCCCGGTAAGGGTATCGATCTCAGAGATACGGTCTACCTCGTCACCGAAAAACTCGATACGGACAGCGCTCTCGCCCTCTCCGGCGGTTATGACCTCCACCGTGTCGCCGCGGACTCTGAAGGTGCCGCGGCGGAAATCCATATCGCTGCGCGTATACTGGATATCCACGAGTCTGCGAAGGACCTCGTCGCGGTCCTTCTGCATCCCGGGTCTGAGGGAAACGACCATGTTTTTATAGTCTATGGGCGAGCCGAGACCGTAGATGCACGACACCGACGAGACGATTATCACGTCGCTGCGTTCGGAGAGCGCGGCCGTGGCAGAGTGCCTCAGCCGGTCGATCTCGTCGTTCATGGCCGAGTCCTTTGCGATATAGGTATCGGTCGAAGGTACGTAAGCCTCCGGCTGGTAGTAGTCGTAGTACGATACGAAATACTCTACGGCGTTCTCGGGAAAAAACTCCTTCATCTCGGAGTAGAGCTGGGCGGCGAGGGTCTTGTTATGGGCGAGGATAAGAGTGGGCTTCTGAAGACCGGTGATAACGTTTGCCATCGTGTAGGTCTTGCCCGAGCCGGTAACGCCGAGAAGAGTCTCAAAGCGGTTGCCCGCCCTGAAGCCCTCTACTATCTTATCTATTGCCTGCGGCTGGTCGCCTGTCGGCTTGAACTCCGAGTGAAGTCTGAATTCCATTTATCTTCCTCTTTATCAGGTGATCCCGGTGTCCGGGCGCCTTTTGTCGGCTGCTCATCGAACAAACAATCTTGAACAGTATATCACAAAAGCTTGTTTTTATATACAGGATTTGATAAACTATTTAGCATGAAGAACCTCAAAAAAATCACCATAGTACTTATTGCATCGTTTGTTTTCAGCCTGCTTGCGAGCGGGTGCGGCGACTCTGTAACAGGCTCCTCCGAGCCGTCATCCGAGTCTGCCTCTGCCTCTGAGCCGGCGACTTCCCAAAACCCCGTCCACGAGGTAGTGATACAGATACCCTCTTCTGCGGTACCTGCCGCCGAGCCGACTTCCGAGCCCGCCTCATCGGAGGCTCCGTCCGCCGGGCCTTCGTCCGGCGACGATCTCAGCAAAGTCATCGCGCTGACCTTTGATGACGGCCCCTCT
>CAMOQY010000172.1 GCA_946623295.1 uncultured Lachnospiraceae bacterium
CCGCCATAGTCAACGCCTTCGCTCTCGCCTTCTTTAACATGGAAAAAATACAGATGCCGGCCAATTTCCAGGGCTACGTCATCAAAAACCCCGATGCCACGCCCATCGAGCAGATCTTTGCCGACAAGGCCTATATCTCCACGTATGTCATCGTCGTCGTATTCATACTGCTCTCCATCTGGATCTACAAGACGCGGACAGGCATGCGCATGAGAGCCTGCGGCGAGCATCCCCAGGCCGCGGCATCCGTCGGCGTCAACGTATTTAAAATGCGCTACCTCGGAACTACCATTTCCGGCGCGCTGGCGGGACTCGGCGGCTACGCGTACATAGCCACCGTCGCCAACGGCACGGCCGAAAGCTCCATAGCCGGCATGGGCTTCCTCGCCCTGGCTATAATGATCTTCGGAAACTGGAAGCCCGTAGGGATCTTCTTTGGCGCGCTGCTCTTCGGTTTCCTCAAATGTATCGGACCCGTATACAACTCCGTGGATTTCTTAAAGAACCTCGGACTGCCGATGTATTTCTACAATATCATCCCCTACGCGGTCGTGCTCGTCGTCCTGGCGATAACGGCCAAAAAGTCCGGCTGCCCCAAGGCAGAAGGCATTCCTTACGACAAGGGTATGAGATGATCTTTTCTGAGAGCCCGCCCCGGCGGGCTTTTCAGCCTCCAAGGGAGTCGTTTTTATGCGAATGTATGACATTATCCGCAAAAAGCGCGACGGCGGCCATCTGAGCGCCGAAGAGATACGCTTTTTTACGGAAGGACTTGTAAACGGCAGCGTGCCTGACTACCAGGCCGCAGCTCTGTGCATGGCGATCTTTTTCAACGGTATGGACCGTGAGGAGATCGCGGACCTGACCTTTGCCGTCAGAGATTCCGGCGAAAGGCTGGATCTGAGCAGCGTAAAGGGCATCCGCGCGGACAAGCACTCCACGGGCGGCGTAGGCGACAAGACCAGCCTCGTCGTTGCTCCCGCGGCAGCCGCGCTCGGGATAAAGGTCGCAAAGGTCAGCGGACGCGGGCTTGCCCACACCGGCGGCACCATCGACAAGCTGGAATCCATCCCCGGATTTTGCGCCGATCTGCCCGAGGACGTCTTTATCGACTGTGTCAACCGGGTCGGAGTGGCCATAATCGGACAGACCAGAGACGTGGCTCCCGCCGACAAAAAGCTCTACGCGCTGCGCGACGTCACGGCGACCGTGGACAGCCTGCCCCTGATCGTTTCGAGCATCATGGGCAAGAAGCTTGCAGCGGACGACGATATCATCGTGCTCGACGTAAAATGCGGCAGCGGCTCCTTTAACAAGACGCCGCAGATCAGCCGCGAGATCGCGGAGTGCATGGTGGATATCGGCAGAAAGGCCGGAAAAAAGATATCCGCGCTCATCACGGATATGGACAGGCCGCTCGGATACGCCATCGGCAATGCGCTGGAGGTCCGCGAGGCCATCGACACCATGAAGGGCCGCGGTCCGGAGGACTTTACCGAGCTGTGCCGCGAGCTGACGTCCGCGATCCTGTATCTGGCCGGTAAGGGCAGCCGCAGCGAGTGTTCCGAAATAGCGGCTCAGTGTATCAGCGACGGCCGCGCGCTCGCCAAATTCAGAGAGATGGTCGCCGCCCAGGGCGGTGATCCCGATGTGACGGAGGATTACAGTCTCTTCGGGGAGGCAGCCTATACGTATGAGGTCCGCGCCCCGAAGGCCGGATATATCGCGTCGGTGGACGCCGAGGGCTACGGAGCGGCCAGTCTCATCCTCGGCGCAGGACGCAACACCATGGAGGAAAGCATCGACCATACCGCCGGGATCATCCTCTCCAAAAAGACGGGTGAGCGCGTAGAGGCAGGCACGACGATAGCCACTCTCTACAGCAACCGCAAAGAGAGCCTCGAGAGCTCCGCCGCGAGACTGCTGGCCGCGACCGCGATCTCGGACGAAAAGCCCGCGCCCAGGCCTCTGATCATAGACAGGGTGGAATAAAAAGGAAGGATCATCATGGCGAAACTGTATTTCAAGTTCGGCGCCATGGGCTGCTCCAAGACGGCTCAGGCGCTCATCACAAAATTCAATTACGAGGAGCGCGGCATGAAGGTGCTCCTGATGAAGCCGGCGATCGATGACCGCGAAGGCGCCAGCGTAGTGCGCTCCCGCATCGGGCTCGAAGCTCCCTGCCTTATGATCCCCGGCGATCAGGATATCTACGCTCTTTACAAATCCGAATACTCCGACAGAGACGTCATCATAGTGGACGAGTGCCAGTTCCTGACGCCCGAGCAGGTCGACCAGCTGGGTCAGATCGTGCTGGACATGGATATCCCGGTACTTTGCTTCGGTCTCAGGACCGACTTCGCGACTCACCTCTTTCCCGGCAGCCGCAGGCTCTTTGAGCTGGCGGAGTCCATCACGGAGATCAAATCCGTCTGCCGCTGCGGAGCCAAGGCCACGGTCAACGCCCGCTTTGACGACGATGGAAACATAGTCTACAAGGGCGATCAGATCTGCATCGGCGGCAACAACAGATACGAGGCGATGTGCCGCAGGTGCTGGGAAAAGCGCAAAAAAGAGCAGGCTGAAAAGGGGATCGGCTGATGGAGCACATTATCATCGGGATCGCGGGCGGTTCCGGAAGCGGCAAGACAACTCTGGCCCGCAACATCAAAGAGACGTTCAGCGACGACGCCGTGCTGATAAGCATGGATTCATACTACAAGCACAGCCCCGAGCTGACCTACGAGGAGCGCGTGGTCCGCAACTACGACCACCCGGACGCTTTTGATCTGGATATGTTCATCGATCACGTCAGGGCGCTGAAGCAGGGCAAAACGATCGTTGTCCCCCAGTACGACTTCACCGCCCACCTGCGGAGCGACCAGACCGTCACCGTGGAAAGCAGCCGCATCATCATACTGGAGGGCGTGCTTTTATTTGCGGATCCGAGGCTTACGGAGCTGATGGACATAAAGGTATTTGTGGATACCGACGCCGACGTCAGGATCATCCGGCGCATAGTCCGCGACGTCAAAAAGCGCGGACGCTCGCTGGATTCGGTCGTGGCGCAGTACCTGGGGACCGTAAAGCCGATGCACGAGCAGTTTGTCGAGCCGGGCAAGAAGATCGCGGACATCATCGTCCCCGAAGGCGGAAAGAATCTCGTAGCCCTCGGAATGATAAGTGATTTCCTTGAAAAGAAAATAAAAAACCAAAAGGAGACTGAATAAAAATGGAACTCAGTAAAATACTTGAAAAATGCGATCATACGCTGCTTGCGCAGGCAGCCACCTGGGAGGATATAAAACAGATCTGCGACGACGGGATCAAATATCATACCGCCTCGGTCTGCATACCTCCCTCCTTCGTAAAAAGAGCAAAGGAGTACGTGGGAGACAGGCTGGCCATCTGCACGGTCATTGGCTTTCCAAACGGCTACAATACCACGGCGGTAAAGCTCTATGAGACGGAGGAC
>CAMOQY010000173.1 GCA_946623295.1 uncultured Lachnospiraceae bacterium
TTTTCACTGCGCACGAACATCTTCTGAAGGTAGAAGCCCTCCATGGTGCGCTCCGCGCTGTACGTAACGCCGACCCATTCGTACTCCTGAAGATCGGCATCCTCGCTGACAGCCACTTTAAACGGATAATACGATACGTTCTGATTTCCGTTGCTCCATGAGTTGGCCGATGTGGAAGGATACTCCGACGTCTCGACTACCGTTCCCTCGAGCATCTGCCCGCTCTGCCAGGACTGCACCGTTACGGTATCTCCTATCTGCAGAGCCCCGAGCTCCATCTCGCTCATGGCTACCTCGATCAGATAGCCTCCGCCTCCGGAGACCTCCACTACAGCCTCTCCGCTCGCGGCGCACTCGTCCGGATCCCTGACGGCCTTTACGACTCCGTCGATATTGCTGACCACGGTGCCGTCGCTTACCTCCAGCTGCTTGCGCGAATGATCCACCTCAGCCATCTGTACGGCGATCTCCAGATCCTTTATCTCCTTTTCCTGAGCGGCGCGCATCTCGGAGATCTGTTTTGAAGTGTACGGCGAGCCGGATTCATTGTAATACGGCGCAGGCTCTTCCTCGTAGGCAAGTATCTCTTCGCTGAGCACAGGCTCGTAGAAGCTGCACGCGTAATCCTCTTTTCCGCTTCCGTCATCCTCTGCCGTGATGACCATGCCAAAGCTGCGCACCACCGGGGCGTTAAGGGCGTTGTTCTCCCTGACGATAAAGGTCACCCAGACCTCGCCCGCCTCGGGGTTACTACTCCTGACGGCCGAAAGAAGCGTCTCCATATCGTCTCTGCGAAGCGTATCATTTTCGTCCCAGAGATAGTAATACGGTGAGTCGGCCGTGCCCTCTCCCTCTATGACCGTCTTGGTCTCATGAGGCGTGTAGACTATGCCCAGAGGTTCGGGAGTTACCAGCACCGACGAATACGGAGTAAGCGAATTTATCCTCCGCAGTTCCTTTTTTGCCTGTTCAAGCGAAAGCCTGGTACGTTCCAGATTTATCTCCGACTTTTTCAGCTCGATGTCAGAAAGCGTCGTATCAAAAGACAGAAGCTTGTCTCCTTTTTTGACTTCCTGACCCGGCGATACGAAGATCTCAGTAACTGTCTGTGTATCGCTGACAGTGACCTTCTGGAAGCGGTCCAGCGTGACCATGCCGCCTGTCTCAGAGCCCATCATGTCCGAACCCGTCATCGCGAAATTCGATACCTGATATACCTTTACCGAGCCAGCGGAAACCTTTTTGTAAATCAGCAGGCCGCCTGCGGTAAGCCCGGCCAGCACCGCGACCGAAACGACCGCGATAATGATGCCTTTTACTGTTTTATTCACCGGCTTCACCTCCAGTCAGTACACCGTCGCGTATATTGGCCTGACGGGCGGCGTGAGCCGCTATCTCCTCATCATGTGTGATCATTATGATCGTAGTTCCTTTTTTGTGTATCTCTTCAAAAAGCTGCATGACCTGGGCTCCGGAAGCCGAATCGAGCGCTCCCGTAGGCTCGTCCGCAAGCAGCAGGCGCGGCGAGCCGGCCATGGCCCTTGCTATAGCCACGCGCTGGCACTGGCCGCCGGAGAGCTGTTCGGGGTAAAAATCCTTTCTGTCGGCCAGGCCCACCATCTCCAGCACCTCCTGCGCCCTTGCGATGCGCTCAGCCTTGGGAACACCCGCATAGAGCAGCGGCAGCGCCACATTGTCCACGGCGGTAGTGCGCGGAAGCAGGTTGAAGGACTGGAATACAAAGCCTATCTCTTTGTTTCTGATCTCGGCGAGCTGGTTGTCGCTGCAGGCAGAGATCTCGCGCCCGTCCAGCTGATAGGTGCCCGACGTAGGCACGTCCAGGCATCCGATCAGATTCATGAGCGTCGTCTTTCCCGATCCGGACGGGCCCATGATGGCAAGGTACTCGCCCTCGGAAACTGTAAGATCCACGTTTTTAAGCACGCGCAGCATCTCACGCCCCATGGGATAGTCCTTGCAGATATTTTTCATTGTCAGGATATTCATAGCGCCTCCCGGTCTCAGCCCACAGGCGCGGCCGTAGGGATCGCCACGGGCTCGCCGCCCTCGCCGGAAAAGCCGTCTTCACCTGAGAAATCGCCTTCGCCGTAGAACTCACCTTCTCCGGCAAACTCGCCCTCGCCGGCAAATTCGCCTTCGCCGTAGAACTCTCCTTCGCCTTCAAACTCTCCTCCGGGGATGGGTTCCGGCTCAAAGGACTCGGGATCAAATCTCTCGCAGATCATTCCTTCCTTGACGTTTTCATCGGGGAAGGCTATGAAATCGTCCTCTGTAAGACCGTCTTCAATGACATAGGTCTCCATAGCCTCGTCAAAGCTGCCCAGAGTGACCTTTCTCTTTTCGAGCCTGCCGCTGCTTCCCTCTGCCCAGACGTACCCGGAGTTTTCGGAAGTCTCAAACAGGTACATCGACGGAAGATGCAGCTTTCCGGCGTCTTCTATCACATCCTGGCCGTAGTCCGGCTCGATGTAGACGTGCTGTCCGAGGATCAGGCCGTCGCTGTCTTCAAGCTCGATATAAAAAGGATATTTGCTCGACGAAGAGGTTTCCGCTCCGCCGTCGTAATAGAAATTACCCCCGCTCTTCTGAGGGTTTTCCCAGTCGATCCTCTCCACAACGCCCTTCCAGATGGAATCCGTATCGGTCCTGGACCTGACGATAACATCCGAAACGCTTCCCAGCGCGGAGGCGTTCATTTCATTCACAAAGCCCTTGACCTGATATGTTCCGGTCTCGACTATGCTCATAAAGGGAAGCTCCTGGCCCGTCTGCTGGTCATAGCCGCCCTCAGGATTGAGCGCTTTTATGCGTCCGTTCACAGGACAGGTATACTCCTGCACCGCAAGAGCCTCCTCAAGACGGGCGAGCTCTTTTTCCTTGAGAGCGATGTTGTATTCCTGCTCGCGGATAGCAGTCTCGCATTCCTGGATCTCCAGCGAATACTGAAGCTTCTGATCCGAGGAAGCGCTGTTCTTTTCCTTTTCAAGCGATTCCTTGTCCTTTTTCTTTGTCTCGAGAGTATTTTTCATCTGCTCGAGCTCCAGCTGCGCCTTTTCAAAGGTTATCTGCTGCGCCTCGGTGTCATACTCAAAGAGCACCTGGCCTTCTTTGACATCATCGCCTTCCTCAACAAATATCTCGCCCGCGGTCCTGCCGTCTTTAAGCTCGACGTTGATCTCGCTCCGCGAGCTTACTACTCCCGCAAAACGCTCGATAACTCCGAGGCTTCCCATACCGCAGATCATGGATACAGGCTGTACCGAGACTGTCTCGCCGCTTCCTCCGCACGCCGTCATGACGAGCGAGGCAAGCACAAGAAATGCCAAAACTGTTTTTTTCATATATTCCTCCTGAACTGTGATCTAATCACCCGTTTATATACTACGTATACGAATTGGTTTACTACACGGAAACTGTATTAG
>CAMOQY010000174.1 GCA_946623295.1 uncultured Lachnospiraceae bacterium
TATAACGATCCCCAGAATATCCGCGAAAAGATCGGGCTTCTGAAGGACGCCGGCGTCATCGTGACCGGAAGCAACTTTGAGAGTGCAAAAATAGCGAGCGCCATGATGACCGAGCTGGAAAGAAGGCAGACAAATGGATAAAAATTTGAGAGTAATAAACTTAGGTATTTCCTCTTTTTACGACGCTCTGATCTCGCAGGGCGTGGACGCGGCGCAGATCGACTGGAAGCCTCCGGTAAAGGTGAACGTGGAGCTTGGCGCCAAAGTGGACAGGATCATGGAGAGCTGCTTTGCGGCAAAGATGAATCAGGCCAATCAGGACGCCATCGATATGATCATAAACGCTGATCCCGAATGGATCGGCGTCGGCCTCGCGGGCGACTTCATCGAGGGATTGGATGATTATACGGTCACACACTCCGGCCCGCCTATTTCCTTTGACGAAATGGTCATGCTCCATCAGAGGGGAATGGTCTCCGCCTGCCTGTTTGAGGGCTGGGCAAAGACCGAGGAAGAGGCGCTGGCGCTGATAAAGTCCGGCAAGATCAAAATGATCTCCGCGCTCGATACCAATACCGTCGGCGCAGGCACCGGTATCATCACAAAGAACGTTGCGATGATCATTATCAAGGACCGCAACAACGGCAAGATCGCGGCCACCTTCCCTGCCGAGGGCATACGCTTCCAGGGCGGCTTCTGCGGCTGGGGCCTGTATTCGCCTGAGATCGCCGAGAACCTTTATCATATGAGAGACTATCTGCTTCCGCCCATGGACAGAGTCGCAAAGATGAAGGGCGGAGTCCCCATAAAGCCTATCCTCGCGGAGAGCATGCAGATGGGCGATGAGAACCATACGCGCCAGAGCGCGGCGGACCTGCTCTTTGAGCATCAGGTACTGCTGGATATGGCAAAGATCGACGATATGGACAGGGAGCAGGTGCTCGCCTCCATGAATTACATAGTGGAAACTCCCAGATTTTTCCACTGCTTCGGTCAGGGCGCGAGCCGCGCCGCAAACCTCGGAAACGTGGGCAGAGAGTATTCCACGATGGTCACCGCGGTCTGCGGAAACGGCGTGCGCTTCGGCATAAAGATCGCCGCGCTCGGAGATCAGTGGTTTGAGGCGGACGCCCCGTACATGAAGGGCCAGTATACCTCGTCCAAATTCACCATCGACGATCAGCTTCCGTGGATCGGCGACAGCTGCGTGGTAGAGTGCGCCGGACTGGGCGGTCTTGCCGCTGCGGCCTCGCCCATCACCTGCAATCTTCGCGGCATGACCCTGCGCGAGTCCATAGCTCAGACCAGAGAAATGGAAAAGATCTGTATCGGCAAGAACCACAACTATCCGATCCCCAATCTGGACTTCGATTTCCTGCCTGTCGGCATCGACATGATGAAGGTCATAAAGACCGGCATCTGCCCCTGCATCCACGGCGGCATGTTCAACAAAGAGGGCGGTCTGATCGGAGCAGGCATGGCGCGCGTGCCCATGGAGTGCTTTGAGAAGGCTTTTGCGGCATATTGTGAGAAATACGGTCTGTAAGGAGGTGTCTTTATGAGCAAAACGTTAGTTGAAGAGATCCTTGACGCCAGGATCATCGCCATCGTGCGCGGAGCCGAGGCGAAAAAGTGCAAGGATGTGGTCGCTGCTCTGGAAAAGGGCGGGATCCGCTTTGTGGAGATAACCTATAATCAGTCAAAACCCGAATCATGGGAAGAGACCGCGGCGACGATAGGAGAGCTGAAAAAGGCTTTTGAAGGCCGCGTGCATATCGGAGCAGGCACCGTCACAACCGTGAAGCTTGCCGAGATGACTGCCGCCGCGGGCGGAGAGTTTATCATTTCTCCCGATACAAACGTGGACGTGATAAAGAGGACAAAGGAGCTCGGCATGATCTCCATGCCCGGCGCCATGACGCCTACCGAAGCTATGACGGCTCATAATGCCGGCGCGGATTTTATCAAGATATTCCCTGCCGGAAATCTCGGCCCGGGTTATATCAAGGCTCTCTGCGCACCGCTCAATCACCTTCGCTTTATGGCCGTGGGCGGCGTAAACGAAAAGAATATAGCTGACTTTATAGCTGCCGGCTGCGTGGGCGCCGGCATCGGCGGAAATCTGGCAAAGAAGGCTTGGATAGATGCCGGTGAGTATGATAAACTGACAGAGGCGGCGCGCGAGATGCTTGCCGCTGTAAAATAAGGTTTTCAGTATTTCAGGTGAAATGCATGGCTGAAGTATCCCTCCGGCGGCACGCTTGCGCTACCTTCTCCCGCAGCGGATGCTAAGCTCATTTGTCGCTGCGCTTGAATTCGCTAAGCACCGGCGGTCGAAGAAGTACCGCCTTGAGTGATACTTCAGCCGTGCATCAGCCTGAATAAAAGTACAGGAGCAGAATATGAAAAGAATCATCACGTTCGGAGAAATCATGATGCGTCTGGATCCGGTGGGATACCGCAGGTTTATTCAGGCGGACAGCTTTGAGGTCACGTTTTCTGGCGCCGAGGCAAACGTAGCCGTATCTCTTGCAAACTACGGCATGGACGCGGCTTTTGTCTGCAAGGTCCCTGCCCATGAGATCGGCCAGGCCTGCGTGAACAGCCTCAGAAGGTACGGTGTGGATACGAAGTTCGTCCTCAGGGGAGGCCCCAGACTCGGCGTATACTACTGCGAGAAAGGCGCTTCGCAGCGCGGCTCAAAGGTCATCTATGACCGGGCGGGCTCTTCCGTAGCTCTGAGCAAGGCAGAAGAGTACGATTGGGATGCTATTTTTGACGGGGCCGACTGGTTCCACTGGACGGGTATCACTCCCGCTCTGGGCGGCGAGCTTCCCGAGATCTGCCTCGAGGCCTGCAAAAAGGCCCATGAAAAGGGCATTACCGTTTCCTGCGATCTGAACTACCGCAAGAAGCTCTGGACTACCGCCGAGGCTCAGGAGTGCATGAGCAAGCTGGTGCCATACGTGGATGTCTGCATAGCGAATGAGGAGGACGCGAAGGATGTCTTCGGCATCGAGGCCGAGGGTACTGACGTGGAGGCAGGAAAGCTGAACAAGGAAGGTTACGTGAGCGTGGCCCGTCAGCTGGCCGATACTTTCGGCTTTAAGAAGGTGGCCTTTACTCTGCGCGGCTCTATCTCCGCATCCGTGAATGACTGGGCGGGCATGCTCTACGATCACGCGAGCGATAAGGCCGTTTTTTCCAAAAATTACCGCATCCAGCTCGTAGACCGTGTGGGCGGCGGCGATTCTTTTGGCGGCGGTCTGATCTACGCTATGCTGGATGGGCGCGATGATCAGGGCGCTATTGAGTTTGCGGTGGCGGCGAGCTGCCTGAAGCAGTGCATCGAGAAGGATTTCAACCAGGTCAGTGTGGCTGAGGTCGAGGCTCTTGCCGGCGGTTCCGGTTCCGGCCGCGTGCAGAGATAAC
>CAMOQY010000175.1 GCA_946623295.1 uncultured Lachnospiraceae bacterium
AGGAGCATTTATGAAGAAAGTAAAATTGATAGTGCACGAAAGCTATCAAGGAAAAAGAAATCCGGAGGAAGTATTTGCTTCGGTGTTAATGTCAAATGCTGATCTGACAGTGCTTTGCTTAATATCTTGAAAGGTGCATTTTCTTGTGCTAAAATCATACGAGCTGGCCGGTGTGTCGGAATGGCAGACGAGCGCGACTCAAAATCGTGTGGGAGACCGTGTGGGTTCGAGTCCCACCACCGGCATCTCATAGCTTAGATCGGGTAGGCTGAGCCTATTCGATCGTTTTCTTATCGGAGGAGAGAATGATCAAAAGAGTATTCCGCCAGATGCTTTTTTCTCAGATACTGTCAACGCTTGCGGTAACGCTGTGCATGCTGATCGACAGTATTATGATCGGCAGATTTCTCGGAGTCGACGCCATGGCCGCGTACGGCTTCGCGAATCCGATTCTGCTTGCGTTTACGGCATTGGGCTGCATGCTTTCAAACGGTATCCAGTACGTGTGCTCGTCATACATGGGAAAGGGCGATACCGAGTCCATCGACAAATGCTTTACTACTGCGGTGACAGTCGGAGTGGGCGTGGCGCTTCTCGGAATGGTCCTTGTTTTCTGCTTCCTCAGTCCGCTTGCTACATTGCTGGGAGCTGAAAGCGGCAGCGAGATCCACGTCATGACCCAGCGCTATCTGACGGGCTTTCTGATAGGCGCGCCTGCTGTCATAGGCGCTCAGATAATGATCCCGTATCTTCAGATGGCCGGAGAGCAGAAGATCCTTATTATTGCCGTTGGCGCGATGACCGCCGCCGACATAGTCTTTGATATCCTGGCTGTCAGGGTCTTCGATCTGGGGATCCTCGGAATGGGACTTGCGTCCTCGCTCAGCTATATATTTGCCGTGGGCATCGGTCTGACGTATTTTCTGGGGAAACGTTCGATCTACAGATTCAGCTTCAAGCTGTTTGACTTCAAACAGATGAAGGGCGTGGGCGTAGGCGGAGGCTCGGCCGCCATCAACCAGATCAGCTTTACTTTCCTGATCCTGCTCGTCAACAACCTTCTTGAAAGCTACGGCGGAAGCCATGCCGTCGCAGCGTATTCCGTCATCAGCACCATGGCCAACATATGCTATGCCTTCGGCAGCGGAGTCGGAAGCATCGGACTTATGCTGGGCGGGATCTTTTACGGCGAGGAGGACCGCGGATCGATATATACCGTGGTGCGGACCTCCGTGAAATACGCCCTTGTACTTGATGCGGCCGTAGTTGCTGTTTTTATGCTGATCGCGCGTCCGGTTGCCTCGCTTTTTATTACCAACGATCCCTCGACGCTGGATCTTACCGCGCACGGATTCAGGATCTTCCTGATCAGCATAATCCCGAGCTGCCTGAATACCACGTTTAAAAACTACTATACGGGCGTAAAGCGCATCGCTTTTGCAAATACGATCAGTTTTCTTCAGAATTTCCTTATGCCTGCCGTATGCGCGGTGGCGCTTGCGCAGATTCTCGGCACGAACGGCATATGGCTGTCCTTTGCCTGCGGCGAGGCCCTTGCACTGCTGATTTTTTCCGCGGTACTCTGGAAAGTTCACGGCGGCGTCGCGCTTACGGCGGAGACTTATTCATATCTGCCCTCTGATTTCGGGGTAGCGCCGGAGGATTCGCTTGAGCTTTCCATCCGAAGCGCTGATGAAGTCGTCAGTGCGTCGATGACGGCGGGAGAGTTCTGCCGGTCAAAGGGACAGAGCACAAGGATGAGTTATTTTATGGCTCTGTGTATAGAAGAGATGGCCAATAACGTGGTAAGCCACGGTTTTGAAGAAGGCAGTGACAATTACATCGAGCTGCGTCTGATCAAGAAAGAAGACCGGTGGATACTCCGTCTGCGTGATAACTGCAGAAGCTTTGATCCCGTCCACTATATGGAGCTTCACAAAACGGAGGAGGATCCCACTTCGCATATCGGGATCAGAATGGTGTTTGCAGTGGTAAAGGATGCCAAGTATGTCAACTCGCTCGGGCTCAACAACCTGACACTGACACTGTAGATGTCTTCAGAACGCTTTATTTTGCCCGCAGAGGGCTTTTGAGGTAGGAATGGATAAACTGATAGAGATAATTGAAAAAGAGCTCAAAACGGCTTTTGAGAAGGCTGGATATGATGCTGATCTTGGCAGGGTGACAGTATCTAACCGCCCCGATCTGTGCGAGTACCAGTGCAACGGCGCAATGGCCGGGGCAAAGCGCTATCACTGCGCTCCGCTGGCGATCGCGCAAAATGTAGCCGCATGTCTGGATGGCAGCAGCGTGATCGGAGAGGCGGCAGTCGCGCCTCCCGGGTTTATAAATCTGAGAGTGAGAGGCGATTTCCTTGCCGGTTACCTCGCGGAGGAGGAATGCGACAAGCGGCTCGGAGCCTCCGGGATCGGCCTGGGGAAAAAAATAGTCATCGACTACGGCGGACCGAATGTGGCAAAGCCTCTGCATATAGGGCATCTGCGCTCGGCCATCATAGGCGAGGCGATGAAGCGCATATACCGCTACAACGGCTATGAGGTCGTGAGCGACGTGCATCTGGGCGACTGGGGTCTTCAGATGGGTCTGATCATCGCGAGACTGCAGGAGCTCAGGCCTGAGCTGCCTTATTTTGATCCAGGCTTTAACGGAGAGTATCCGGAAGATGCCCCCTTTACCATAAGCGATCTGGAGAGGATATATCCGGAGGCCAGCGCAAAATCCAAGACCGACGAGGCTTTTGCGGTTAAAGCGCATGAGGCCACCGCGCGGCTCCAGCAGCACGATCCTGGCTGTTACGCGCTGTTCCGCCACATCATAAACGTATCGGTGAGCGATCTGAAGAAAAACTATGCCGCTCTCGGTGTTGATTTTGATGTGTGGAAGGGTGAGAGCGACGCTCAGGAGTTTATCCCCGCAATGCTCGAGGATATGAAGAAAAGAGGTATCCTTCGCGAGAGCGAGGGCGCCATGGTCATAGACGTCGCCGAAGAAACGGACGCAAAGGAGATACCTCCCTGCATTGTCATCAAATCAGACGGGGCAAGCCTGTACGCGACTACGGACCTGGCGACGCTCGTACAGCGGGAGAGGGACTATCACCCGGACGGCGTTCTCTATGTAGTTGACAAAAGGCAGGAGATGCATTTCGTACAGCTTTTCCGCGCGGCGCGAAAGACCGGGATCGTCAGACCCGAGACCTGGCTTCACCTGCTGGGTTTTGGTACGATGAACGGCAGGGACGGTAAGCCCTTCAAGACACGCGAAGGCGGAGTCATGCGCCTCGAGACGCTTATATCGGATACCAATGAAGCTGTACTGGCCAGGATGAGGGAGAGCGGGATCGAGCTTCCCGGCGAGGAGATGAAGGCCACGGCTTCCATCATTTCCATGGCAGCCATAAAAT
>CAMOQY010000176.1 GCA_946623295.1 uncultured Lachnospiraceae bacterium
GAGTGCGGTCCTGGCCACATCGGCAGCGACATTTCCGCCACCGACCACGACCACGTCGCCGTTAAGGCGCACGCTCTCATCCTGATTGACTCTGCGCAGGAAGCTCACGCCGGATTCGACGCCCTCGGCGTCCTCGCCGGGCACTCCGGCCATGCGTCCGCCCTGCAGACCTATAGCGATATAGAAAGCCTTGTAGCCCTGAGCCCGAAGCTCGTCAAGGGTCACATCACGTCCGACTTCGACGCCGCAGCGGATCTCGGCGCCCATCTTTTCGATGATCCCGATCTCCTTGCGGATAACGTCTTTCTCGAGCCTGAATGAAGGAATACCGTTTACGAGCATTCCGCCCGGCACGGGTTCCTTTTCAAAAACAGTGACGGGGTAACCCTCGCTGCGCAGATAGTAGGCGGCAGACAGTCCTGCAGGACCCGCGCCGATAACGGCGATCTTCTTGTCCTTCCACTCTTCTCCTGCCCAGTTTTCAGCGGGTACGGTATAATCCTGGGGATTATTAAGCTCCCACTGCGCCAGGAATTTTTTGATCTCGTCGATAGCCACGGGCTGGTCGATGGTGCCTCTCGTGCAGCGGTCCTCGCAGCGCTTGTTGCAGACGGCGCCGCAGACCGCGGGGAAAGGATTGTCCTTGCGGATCAGACGCACCGCGTCCTCATATCTGCCCTCTGCAGCCATCCTGATATAGCCCTGAACGGCGATATGCGCCGGGCAGGCGCTCTTGCAGGGCGAAGTACCGGTATCGTAGCAGTTGAGCTTGTTTGTGTCGCGGTAATTGCGGTCCCATCTCTTTTCACCCCAGACGTGATCGTCAGGAAGGTCCCTCATGGGATACTTCACCTTGGAGCCGTCCGCCTTGCAGAGCTTCTGTCCCAGGCGCGCCGCGCCGACAGGACAGACCTCCACGCATTTGCCGCAGGCTACGCACTTGGAGTAATCCACGTGCGCGCGGTAGGCAGAGCGGGACATATTCGGGGTATTGAAAAGCTGCGAAGTACGAAGGCCGTAGCAGCTGCCGGGCGAGCAGTTGCAGATACCGACTATGCGGTTCTCGCCGTCCAGATTTGTGATCTGGTGTACGTAGCCCTTTTTCTCGCTGCGTTCGAGGAGCTCGATGACCTCCTCGCGTGTCACGTATTTTGCGTCTTTTCCTGTTTCCACGAGGAATTCCGCGATATCGCCGAGGCCGATGCACATATGGCCCTCGATGTCGCCTACGCCCTCGCCTCTGATGCGCTGGGCCTTGCGGCAGGCGCAGACCATGGTGCAGAACTTATCGTATTTTTCAAGCCAGTGACTCAGATGCTCGACAGAGACGCTGCGGCTCTCGGCATTTATCGCCTTCTCCACGGGGATGACGTGCATACCGATACCCGCACCTCCCGGAGGAACGAGCTTTGCGGCCAGCTCCAGAGGCTCCTGCGGCGCCAGATTGAACATCGTAGCCACCTCGGGATGCTCATCGGGAAGCGTGGCGTGCTCGACCATATACTCACCGGAGCCCACTACCCATTTGGGGATCCAGTACTGGATATGCTGGTCGGCGTTGTCACGGTTCTGCTCGAGGATACCGATCCAGATCAGATGATCTATGATCTTCTGCGCTTCCTCCTCGCTCATGCCGTTTCTTTCGGCCAGCTCGGGCGTGGTCAGCCCGAAACGGCGCTTCTTGAAGCTGAGCATGAACTTCACTTCTTCCTTTGTAAGTAGCCGGTCCAGTATCCAGAAATCCATATGGTTTTCCTTCATGCCGCCCGGAAGCTTGCGCGGGATATTGTCGGTTATCATCACGGCCAGCTTTTTGACAAGTTTTGCCTTTTCCGGATCATCGCAGTGATGACCGTCCACCGGATAATCGCGCTCGTTGACGTGGATCGCGGGGTTGACTTCTTTTACCATTTATATTTCCTCTCTCACTCGATAGGTATTTTGATCGTCAGATCGCTCGTGGGGTAAGCCGCGCAGGCGTGAACATAGCCGAAATCCCGGTCGGCAGCTCTGCGTCCGTCGTTTTCGGGACATACGTAGACCGAGCCCGAAACGACCTTCGTACGGCAGAAGCCGCACTCTCCGCTGCGGCAGCCCGTCTCGATGCGTATGCCTGCCCTCTCCAGCGCCACGACCAGGCTCTCCGTGGCTTTGGCCGGGATCACGTCCTCATGGATACCTCTGCGTACCGTGAGGTTAAAGGTCTTATCAGCCAGCTCCTTAGGATAGCCGGGGAAGGAAGTGATATCCTTTGCCTGACCGAAGACTTCAAATCTGATCCTGCGGGCAGGCGCGTCCAGCTTTTTAAGCTCCTCGCGCATAAACCTGTACATGGCCTGCGGTCCGCAGATCATATATGTGGTATCAGGCGCGGAGTATTTCCTGATGATATCGGCAGTGATAAAGCCTCTCTCGCCCTGCCAGCCGGGCTCGTCGCCCGAGAGCACATGAACGATATGGACTCTGTCGCTCTTTATCGCGTCAAGCTCCTGCTTCATGACGATGTCGTCAGACGAAACGGAGCCGTAAAGGATCGTAAGGTCTATCGGCAGCTTTCCGTTTGCGACCTCTTTTGCCATGGAGGCAAAGGGAGTGATCCCCACGCCGCCTGCGAGCGCCACGACATGTCCGGCGTCGCGCAGACTCTCCCAGTAAAACTGTCCGCAGCCGACAAGTCCCCTGAATCTGTCGCCGACCTTTACGGAATCATTGATAAAGTCCGCGATAAAGCCGTCGCCCTTTGAGCGCCTGACCGTGATCTCGACAAAGCCCCTGCCTTCTCTGGCCTGATACGGCGCCGAGCTGATGGAGTACGGACGCGAGATCACGCTTTCACCTATCTCAAAGTCCAGGACCATATACTGTCCGGCGTAGAAATACGGGAGCTTTTTGCCGTCCGCTCTCTCAAATCTGACGGTCTTTGCCGTCCTGCACGCATCGCGCACCTCGGTGACCACCAGATCCAGCTTGCCCGGATGCCACTCGCGGACCACATCCGCTATCGGGTCGTTCTTTTCGGGTACGGGAGAAGCGTTTTCAAACGCAGCAAGCCTGGCCTTTGTGACTCTGGAGGCGCCGGTCACATCCTTTAAAAATCCCTTTATCTTCATTTTGCTGCCTCCTCTGCCATAGTATCCAGAACATTCTTTGCAGCCTTGCGGCCGTTTGTGACCTGAGGTCCCATGCCGTCGCCTGAGATAGCGTGAGCTCCCGAGAACTCCAGATGGCGTATAAACCTCTCCGCCTCGGCAGTCTGGAGCCTGGCTATGATATGATCCTCCATTGTGTGGGCATAGCCGTAGATGCAGCCGTTCCAGGCGTTTGTGTAGCGGTTTACGGTCATGGGCGTCTCGATGACGATCTCCAGCACATGATCGAGCAGATTTGTGCCGAAATAAGCGGACATATCATCTAT
>CAMOQY010000177.1 GCA_946623295.1 uncultured Lachnospiraceae bacterium
TACTGCAACGTCAAGTCGGGCGAGATATTCTTCGCATTCTGGGGAAGCGAAGGCAACTCCATAAGCGCTTTCAAAGACAGCATTCCCGGCGGGCACGATGCCATAAGGGGAGACTTTGATGCTGACGGATCCTTTACGGACGCCGACGTTTCCACGCTCAGAAAGATTCTGGCGGGTGCGCTGGATGCGAGTGAGCTTCCTGAAGGTATTGCTGATTTCAACGGAGACGGCGTACTCGATCTCCTTGATATCATCGCGATGAAGAAGTACATGGCTCTGACCGCTTCGGATTCCTACGCCAGGTCGGGCGGTCTGGTCCTCGGTATGCAGGAGCACCTGCTTGAGGACTACACCAAGACTGCGGAGTACATCGCGGATGCCACGGCCGTGATGGGCGCGGATGCCTACAGGCTCAGCATGCCGATCCATCAGCTGTACTATGCAAACGCTTCAAACGGAGCGGTGATGAAGTCAGCCGGCATGAGCACTCTGAAGGATATGGTCGCGGAGCTCAAGGCAAAGGGTATCGATGAGATACTCTACGTGACCGACGCCTTCATACTTCCTTACGGCTACTCCGATGCGGAGAACAATCACAACATAACCGTTCCGGATCCTCAGACGGATACCGAGAATTACCTGGCATGGCTCAAGGTCAACTCCGAGGCCTTCGGAGCTCTGGCCGCGGAAGTGCCGGAGATAAAGTTCTTTGAGCCGTACAACGAGATAAATCTCACCGGCACAAGGATGGAGAAGTACGGAGTCAAATGGGACGCTACGGCCGAAGAGCACGCTGCCTATAAGTTTACCGTGCAGGAGAAGGCCGGTATCGCTGCCGATCTGTGCTGGTATATCTCCGCCGCAGTTAAGGCTGTGGATCCTGCAAATCAGGTAACTACGCCTTCCGTCAGCGTACAGACTACGTCGACGGTAGAGACCGCCTTCCTTGACAGCTTCTATACCGCGATCGAGTCCGGAGCATATCCGACCGGCAAGGCTGTGGGAGATAAGAGAGTGGACAATTACTTCACGATCGTCAACGCCCATATCTATCCCGAGTATACCGATACGGCGTCGCAGCTGCAGACCAAGGCAAATAACTGTGCTGCAAATCTCAGGACCGCCTACTCCGTCATGCAGCAGCATAACGACGGGAACAGCAGTGTATGGCTGACCGAGACCGGCGTATCTTCATGGCACGGGAACGGCACCGCGAGAAATGAAACGACGGCTGCCACGCTCATGGGACTGGTGCTTGATAAGCTCAGCAGCGAGCTGACGTTTATCGACACAGTGATCATGTACAAGCTGGCCGATATGTCATCGGATCTCGGTGCGAGCGCGGTAGAGACGGGATATGGCCTGTTCTATTCGGGCGATGATCTCGATCACGATCCTTATACCGCAAAGCCGATAGCAAAGACGGTCTACAGTTTCTTCCACGGCGGCACGACAGATTATTCCGCGCTTGATGAGCTGGCAGGAAGATACGAGTAACAGCTGATCGCGCCTGACCGCTCAGCCTGCGTCTGACGGTCTGCCGCCGATAGGATCCCTTTCCGGGGAAGGCCTGCATTTTAAGCCTTCCCCGGGGACGGGGAGGCGATGCCGGCGGAATGAAGGCAAATCCTTTGTCTTTATTCCGATGTCATTACCGATAACGAACCGTGAGACTAAAAAGATTAAACAGCATTCTGAAGGGGGATAAAGTGACCATGCAGAAAGTGAATAGATCAAAAACGTTGATTGGGCTGCTGCTTTCAGCCGCAATGATCCTGAGTACTTTTTCCGTGCCTGTCATTACAGAATCCGCGTATGATGCGAACGGCGCCGTTGCGGTCACCCGAGGCGGTTACTATGATCTGCCTGAAACTATAGAAAGCTATGCTTCGTCCGGAAAGACGATAGAATTTGATCTGAATACTCTTATCTCCGAAACGGACGTCTGTAAATTAGGTCTGTACAACGGCAGCACCTTCGTCTCCTCTGACATTACCCTCAGGGACGGCGAGAACGGCCTCAGCCTGGCTGTCGAACCGCTGGAGGACGGCTGGTATCACTATGCCATTTCACTTGCGACGGTACCGCGCTCATCCACGCAGGGAACGAGCAGTGTCACCAGGCTTCGCGCCAGGACCACGTTCCCTTCCGGTACTAAGATCAATAATATCACTATCGGCGTGGATGTCCGCGCGCTTCCCGAGGCCTTTACCGAAGACTATGATACGGTGACGCTCGCGGATCTGAGCATAGCGGGAACCGACTACGAGACTCAGGTCTCCAGCGGCACATACACCTACAGCGGAACGAGCGAGACGAAATCCGTGATCGTGAAGTTCGGCTGGGAGGCGCATCTTACCCCGGGTGTGGATGACGGCTGGAAGATCGCCATCGATACCTACTGGAATGAAAAGTGCATGATCTGGTTCAGAGGCGACGGTGCGTACGCCTTTATTCCGTCAAGCTCTTCAAACATAAGACTGGATCCGATCACGGAAGGCAGGCATGATATGGAATTCGGGCGTCTGCGCGTGACCGCGGGACCGAATTACGGAAAAGACTACGTTTTTCTGAAGGTCGACGGAGAGGTAAAGGTGTCAGTTTATACCGACTACTATCAGACTGAGGGAGGATATCTGGCCTACAACGGCAAGACAGTATCGCCTTCCTATACCGTATGCTTCCTGGACAAGGCGCTGCCTGCACAGCGCTTTACCGGCTTTGCAAAGCCGGATGTTTACACTGACGATATCGATTATATAAATATCGGCGAGATAGTCCCGGGCGGAGTCGTAAAGGATACGATACACGACAATCACCTCGGATACACTTATCCCTGTGAGCTTTCTTCGCCTACGAGCTCCACGGTGGTGAAATTTGTTCTCAAAACAGGTAAGTTCGCCGAGGGAAGCCTCGACGGCTCGGTCATGGTCGTCGATATCGGCGGCAACTGCGGTTTCTGCCGCTCCTATATTCAGGCGGGAGTAAAGAACAAAGTCATGTTCGGCTGGGAGATCGATGGATGCTCCAGCGGGACCAAGAACTACAATTTTGAGGAAAACAGCTGGTACGCCTTTGAACAGGGCAGAATACGGATCACTGAAGGCGTCAACGCCGGAAAAGATTACGTTTTCCTGAAGATAAACGGAGAGCTGGTCAGCTCCTTCTACGGAAATCCGTCCTCAAGGCCGCTTCAGGGGAAACAGATATATGTCGAGGCTACCCAGAACTTCCAGGTGACCGGATATAATGAGGTCCGCGCGAAATACTACGTGGACGGAGAGCTTTTCCTTGATCAGCTTGCCCAGAAGGGTCTGTCCGTCAGAAAACCGGCCGATCCGAAAAAAGAAGGCGAGTTCTTCCTTGGCTGGTACACAGC
>CAMOQY010000178.1 GCA_946623295.1 uncultured Lachnospiraceae bacterium
CTGGATATCCCGGTGCGTACGCTCGAGTGCTGCTCCGGCGATCTGGCCGACCTGAAGGTCAAGTCCGTGGACGTCGAGGCCTGGTCTCCCAGACAGAAGAAGTATTTCGAGGTCGGAAGCTGCTCGAATCTGGGCGATGCCCAGGCGCGCCGCCTCAAGATCCGCGTTCAGAACGAGAAGGGAGAGAAGTATCTCGCTCACACTCTGAACAATACCTGCGTGGCTCCGCCCCGCATGCTGATCGCGTTTCTGGAGAACAATCTGCGCGCCGACGGCAGCGTAGCGATCCCCGAGGCGCTGCGTCCTTATATGGGCGGACAGACCGAGCTGAAAAAAATATGATTCTGAAAAGGATACCCTTTCTGCGCCCGCGCGGGAAGGGTCTTTTTGTAAAGGAGGAAAACATGAAGAAACTGATGGCCGGTATCCTGGCAGTATCTATGATCCTGGCAATGACAGCCTGCGGAGAGACGGGGGATCCCACGAAGACGGGATCGGCAGCCGGAGGATCCGCCGAGGCGCCGTCCGCATCCGTGCCTGCATCGAGCGAGACGCCCGAGCCCTCATCCGAGCCGGGCTCAGAGCCGGCTGGCGCGGACGGAGAGTCTGAAGGACTGCTGAAGGTCTTCCTTGACCGTAATTACAAATACGACGAGTCCGGGATGCTGTCGTACGATTTCGTCGTTCTGGACGAGAAGGAAGCAGCTTCGTTTCCCGCGCTTGCTGCCTCCCTGGAATCACTGAACAAGGAGACGGAGGCGACGGCGCTTGAGGAGATGAAGGGCATCGCCGAGCTGACGGGGTACAAGTCACTTGGCTTTTATATTTACGTAGTCCGCGCGGACAGGAACCTGCTCAGCCTTCGTCTGGAAAGTACCTTTGTCCATGACAGCGAGACTGAAAACAACGGTGTTTTTGCAGCGACCTTTGATACAAAGAGCGGAAAGCAGATATATCCGGATGACCTGATCACAGACCTTGAGAAATTTGACGGCGTCGTCAGGTCAAAGCTCGATGCGCTCTCCGTGCAGTACAGCGACCAGGATCTCGAATACGCCGAGTATTTCTTCGGGTACGAGGGCGTCTGGGTAATGCTTCCGGATGATGAGCATACCATGGTGAGCGTAGCCTACGGCGAGGCTGATGTCTTTGACAAGCGCGTCGCCGGAGCGCCGGAGGACTGGATCAGCAATATAGGTACCGTGACAGGCGGGTTTGCGGATGTGAACGGGGACGGGACCGAGGAGAGGATATATACGGTCTCGGAGAAGATGGACGAGTGGGCCGAAAAAACGACCGTTTATGCCGGCGATGCGTCTTATGAGATCGAGTACGACGGCTATGACCGCAATCTCTATCTGGTAAAAAACAAAGGGAATTACTACGTCTGGTATTCGACAAATACCGACAATGACTGGCCCAACCTGTGTATTCTGGATCCTCTTGCCTCAGGCAGTATACTTATGGGGACGTACGGACTTGATGAGGCCGAGATCGAGCTTTCGGATGAGAGCTCGCGCGAGCTTCTTCTGCTCGACCCGGCCGCGCTGGTGCTCGAGAGCCGCACAGACGCGCTCAGCACCTACAGAGTCGCAAATGAGTTCTTTGTAGATGACGACGGACTGGTATCGATCAGAGATGATATCTGGAACGGCAGATCGCTCAACGCACTCAAGCTCCTGACGGACCTCACGGTGGACACGGTGGATGCAGAAGGCAATGTCACCGGGACCGCAGTGCTGAAAAAAGACAGCTACGTAGGGCTTTGCCGCACGGATTACGTCTTCTTCTATGAAAACCAGCCCGAGGCCGAGAGCTACTGGGTCGATGTTCTGCCGGTCAGCGAGGAGGATGTCGAGTTTCTCGGGGATGAAGACTATACTATTCAAAAGCTCAGGGAAAGCCTTGACTTTGATGAGGCCGACACTTTCTGGCGCGTGAGGTTTGAGTACAATGACTGGACCAGAATGATAAACGGTATGGCCGAGGATGAGGTCTTTACCGGATGCATGTACGCAGGATGATACAGCCGGGCAGCGCTCAGCGCTAATCCCGTATCCGCGTATTAAAGAAAAAGCCGTTTCTGCAGATTATTGCAGAGACGGCTTTTTTGCGGTACGTAATGCTAAAGGTGCTTTTATGCCGGCCTTTGCGGCATCTCAGATATACCGGTCGCGCTTTGACATGCGGCTGACCATGATAAATGAAAAGATAAACATCACAGCCACGAAACCGATGAAATACCAGTCGCCTGAGGGCGTCTGCATGGTGGCGATATAGTCGTAGGCGCCGTGCAGCAGTACGGGAACCAGAAGCGCGAGGAAGCGGAAGGCTTTTGAGGCTGCCGTATCGCGCAGGTTTTCATATCTTTTGGCCAGTCCGTAAAAGACTCCCATAAACACTCCAAAGCAGGCGTGGCCGGGGATAGCGGTCACGGCGCGCACCAGAGCTGTGGAGAAGCCATAATTCATCACATAGCTGATATTCTCCCAGAGGGCAAAGCCCAGCGAGACAAAAACGGCGTAGACGACGCCGTCGTACTGGCAGTTGAATTCGGGCGAACGCCAGGTGGCGCGCTTCATAAACAGGTATTTCGAGCTTTCCTCCGATACGGCGACTACCACGAAGTACAGCAGGATGTTATAGGCGGTGGACTGCTCGCTGACCAGAAGGCCGAGCAGGCCCTCCAGTATCCATTCCTCCACGAGAGCCAGGAGAGATGAGAGCACGCCCATGACCGCCAGGCGCAGCAGCAGAGAAGGGCTTTCCCTCTCGAGTCTGTCCGAGCGGAAGACCTTGATCATGAGAAAGACGGCAGGTATGACGGCTGCCGCGATAAGGATGAAATTATACGTCATAAGCGGCGCGAGCAGAAAATAAAACATGATCTATCTCTCCAGATAAGTATTTATCGCTTCCCAGGCCTCGGAGTTTTCCATGCCGAGCTTCCAGCATGCGATCCCCGCGACATCATAATTGCCTATCACACCAAGCTTTGCGGACAGGGACCTTCCGTCCTCCACCCAGAGACGGGTAAGCACGCCGTCCTCGGTCGTTTCGATAAAGTACTGGCCGAGAGTGTCGTCCCATACCGCGCCTTCCTCAGCGGAATTGAAGCGTTCCTTCATATCGTTCATATTGATGGTGGAGGACTTGAGGGTCACGCCCTCGCCCTTCCACAGGCGGCTGTAGAATGGAATGGCGGGAATAAGCCTCTCGGCGGGAACTCCGGCAGCTATAGTATTTTCAATTCCGTCCTTTACAAAGGACAGGGACGAGGTGGAGCCGGCGTCCGATCCGTCGTAATG
>CAMOQY010000179.1 GCA_946623295.1 uncultured Lachnospiraceae bacterium
ATGACCCACTCGCCTTTGAGATCGGTCAGCGACGACAAAAACGACCTGATAAGCACCGTATCGGCGGAAGTATTGCGGAGAATCGCTCTTCTGGTAATCGCCGTATCAAACACAGTAAAGATAAGCTCAAGCCTCAGAGGGACAGTGCGGCGATCCGGCATAAAAGCGCTGACGTCAAAGACGAATCTGATGCTCTCTCCCGGATCAGCTGCAGCAGGGCGCGCCGCGGGCAGGGCGCTCTCCATCGGAATGATACCGTCCGTGATCTCGTCGGAAACATAGTTGAAATCAGCGGCGATACTCTCCCCCTCCGCAGAGGCAAGCGTAAGCGCGGTCTCCTTCAGATCCCCGAGCCCAAACTGGCTCCACGCAAGAGGTATGGTATCCAGACATCCTTTTGCATCTCCGCTCGTATAAATGATATCGGTGCCCCATCCGGTAGAAGCGGGGATGCACATGGCCTGCGTATCGTCCTCTTCTATAATGTGGCCCGTATGAAGCGCGAGAAGCTTGCCCAGCGAGAGCTGGAGCAGGACCGACATGTTATTGTTGGACAAAAGCCAGAAAGTGCCGGCTTTGTTCTCGATCTTTTTAATCATTGGTATTGTACTCCACGTCCTTTACGTATCTTTCCCAGATATCCTCAGTCATTCCGCCGGCCTCGATCATCTCGGTAAACATGCGTCCCGAATCTTTGACCGTTCTCTTCTGGGTGTCGTAATCCACGTGGACAAGACCGAATCTTGCGCTCTGGCCCTCGAGCCATTCCCAGTTGTCGCAGAAGCACCAGTGATAGTAACGCTCGAAAGGCAGGTCGGACTCGGATATAGCCTTAAGATGCTCGGCGATATAGCGGGGTCTGAAGCTGTCGTTCGTGTCGGCGGTGCCGTTTTCCGTGATCCAGATAGGGAGCTGCGCTACCTTCATGAGATCTGCAGCAACGCGCACTATGCCGTCGGGATAGATTTCCCAGCCAAGGTCGTTTATCGGGCTGTGCTCCCTGACTCCGTCATGAAGTCCCTCTATCGTAGAGCGCGAATAATAGTTGATACCGTTGAAATCGGTATAGAGACCTTCCTTTATATGCCAATGATCGCGAAGCGGAAGCCTGAAGCGTCCGAGCGTCATAGCCTCGGTGATCGCTCCCTGGAAAGCCCATTTTGCCGCCTTTGCAGCAGCTCTGTGGGCGGGATTCTTTTCATTTTTGGGATCAAACACCCTCAGATGATTGGCGAAGCCGACCTTTGTATCCGAATAGCCCATGCGGCTGCGCACACGGTGGATCATCTGATAAGCCTTGATGTGGCAGTACGCTAAATTTTCCAATACCGTCGCGTACTCCTTAAAGGATTTGTGTCCCGGATTCCACTCGCCCCACATATATGAATTTGATGCATATACGTTCGGTTCGTTTATGGTGATATAGTCGCTTGCCAGATCGCCGAAGCACTTGACTGCAAGCTCTGCAAATTTCAGGAAATAGTGAAGATTCTCTCTCTTGAGGAAAGCTCCCTTTTCCTCAAACCACATCGGATTTGAGAAATGGTGTATAGTCAGAAGCGGCCTGATCCCATGATCACGGAGCATCATAAGCTCCTTGCGGTAGCGCTGGATGGCAGCCTTGTCGATACGGTCCTCCGCAGGCTGGATACGCGCCCACTCTATACCGAAGCGGCTTATCTGCAGCTTCATGTCGATCATGAGCTGAGTATCCTCCTCCCAGCGGTTCCAGTGATCGTCGGCCACCGCAGGACTGGTGTTGTCGTGGATGTGGCCCTTGCGGTACCAGTCAAGCCAGTTATTTTCTATCTCTCCGCCCTCGATCTGCGTCGACGCGGACGAAACTCCCATCAGAAAACCATCTTTAAATCTGAACTCCATCTTTCCTCCAGAAAAACACGGCTGCGAAAAGGACGCACCGACTTTGTTAAAAAAATTACTTATTTATTTTAGCATCCCGCGTATTTTTTTACAACGGATATTTCAATCAGATATACCGGCTTCTTTTTCATTGATAAAAGGCTTCTTTTTCATTGACAAAAGGCGGCATTGACATGACCCCTGACGCTGATATAAGATTTAATAAGGAGGCGATAATCATGAATACAGTCTTCAGTCTTCTCAGCAGCGAACCGATCGAAAACGTGATCACCTGTCTGAACCGCAGAATAGACAAGGTGGTGTATTTTGGCACGGCTCAGAGCATCTCGTCGGCAAAGGACAGCCTCGAGAGCTTTCTCAAAAAATACTGCCGCGTCCAGAGTGTGGCCTTCCGCCCGATCCCGCGTCACAATATCGATTCCATATCAAATATCATCGCCGAGGACGTACAGAAAGAGATCTTTGCCGGCAATTCGATCTTTTTTGATATCACAGGCGAGGCCGGCCCCGTACTCATAGGGTTCGGGCGCCTGGCGAGAGAATTCGGCATCCCCATCCATCTTTACGACGTCGCCGAGAACAAGCTCCGCGAATACAATCCCGGCATCTCCAGGAGCCTGAGCGGCGATACGCAGCCTCAGCAGATCGAGCTGGATATACGCAGATATATCGAGCTGCGCGGCGGGACCGTCGATTTCAAATTCCACAAGAGCATAAAAGACCTGAGCGATCTGGAATTCGCCGCCGACGCGGATAAGATCTGGAAGATCGCGGAGAAATACTGGGATATATGGACGGCTTTTTCGGAGTGTCTGCGCCGGGAGTTTCCGGACTGTGACGGACTCTCCGTGATCAGACGCACCGAGAGCCTGACGGCCTCTCTCGCCAGGGTGAAAAGCCGCATCCGCTCCATTCACAAGCTCAGCGAGATCATCGACGCGCTCGCGAGGGACGGAATCCTCACAGATATAAAGCGGAGCGAAAATCACTACGGTTTTTCCTTTAAAAACCAGAAAATAAAGGACTGTCTCTGGGACGGAGGAAGCATACTCGAGCTCCACACCTACATGCTCGAAAGGCCTGTATGCGACGACTGCTTTGTAGGCGTCCATCTCGACTGGAACAGGGACGACAGCGGAACCGACAATACTCCGGACGTGCTCAACGAGGTGGACGTACTCTCGCTCAAGGGCTATATCCCTACTTTCATCTCCTGCAAGGCGGGGAATATGTCCGGAAACAACGCTCTCTACGCGCTGTACGAGCTGGAGACCGTAGCCTCCCGCTTTGGAGGTAAATACGCAAAGAAAGTCCTGGTCAGCGTCAAAAAGCTCTCCGCGCCGTATCTCCAGCGCGCCAGAGAAATGGGTATTGAAGTGAGATAACT
>CAMOQY010000180.1 GCA_946623295.1 uncultured Lachnospiraceae bacterium
GTCGTGGCGGGTATAGTTATAATGGGTATCCTCGAGGGACTTGGCGAGGGTTGACGATACAGGAGTAAAAATGCTTGAACTTAAGAATCTGACATTTACAGTAGAGGACGAGGATGGCTCAAAGCGGGATATCCTCAGGGACGTCAGTCTCACTATAGCCGACGGACGTTTTATCGTGGTCACGGGCCCCAACGGCAGCGGCAAGTCGACTCTTGCCAAGCTCATAATGGGTATAGAAAAGCCCACCTCGGGCCGCATCGTTTTTGACGGAAAAGATATTACCGATACGTCCGTCACCGACCGGGCGAAGCTGGGCATAAGCTTTGCCTTCCAGCAGCCGGTGCGCTTTAAGGGCATTACGGTGCTCGATCTGCTCAGGATCGCTTCGGGACGCGAGCTTTCCGTATCGGAGGCCTGCAGCTATCTTTCTGCGGTCGGCCTGTGCGCAAAGGATTACATACGCAGGGAGGCAAACGCGTCGCTTTCGGGCGGCGAGATCAAGCGGATCGAGATAGCCACCGTGCTCGCGCGCAGCACCAGACTTGCGGTATTTGACGAGCCGGAGGCAGGCATCGATCTGTGGAGCTTCCAGAACCTGACGCATGAGTTTACCAAGATGCGCGAGAACATCAAGGGCTCCATAATGATCATCTCGCATCAGGAGAGGATCCTGGATATCGCGGATGAGATCATCCTGCTCACGGACAAAGGCATCGCGCGGCGCGGCACGAAAGATGAGATCATGCCGGAAATCCTCGGGACCTCGGCGGCGGTAAATATGTGCACCGGAAATCAGTCTTTTGCGCAGGTGCGCAGGTAAGGAGGGACGTATGTTAGACAGTATCAGCAAAAGGATCCTTGAAGAAGTAGCGGATCTCCATACAGTTCCCGAAGGCGCCTACAACATCCGCGTGAACGGTAAATCCGACAGCCGCAATACTACGGCCAATATCGATATAATCTCAAAGACGGACGTTTCCGGCATCGATATACGCATCAAGGACGGTACGAAAAAGGAGTCCGTGCATATCCCGGTAGTCCTGAGCCAGAGCGGTCTGAAGGAAGTCGTTTATAACGATTTTTATATCGGAGAAGACTGCGATGTGACTATCGTGGCCGGCTGCGGCATAGACAACTGCGGCAATCAGGATTCTCAGCACGACGGCGTCCACAGATTCTTTATCGGGAAAAACTCTCGTGTGAAATACGTGGAGAAGCACTACGGTCAGGGTGACGGAAGCGGCAAGCGCATACTCAATCCCGTGACTGAGCTGACGCTCGGTGAAGGCGCCTCGGCTGAGCTCGAGATGGTCCAGATCAAGGGCGTGGACTCCACGGACCGCAAGACCTATGCCAAGCTTGCGGCAGGCGCGAAGCTGGTGGTGCGCGAGAGACTTATGACCCACGGCGATCAGCATGCTCTGAGCTACTATGAGGTCTCCCTTGACGGAGAGGGCTCAAGCGCCGACGTGGTCTCACGGTCGGTGGCCCGCGATAAGTCCTTCCAGAAGTTCGATTCCAAGATCATCGGCAATACCGCCTGCAACGGTCATACGGAATGCGACGCCATCATCATGGACGATGCGCGTATCCTGGCGGTTCCCGGACTGGAGGCGAACAGCCTTGAGGCCGCGCTGATCCACGAAGCCGCCATCGGAAAGATCGCCGGCGAGCAGCTCATGAAGCTCATGACGCTCGGCCTTACCGAGGCAGAAGCCGAGGAGAGGATCATCAACGGATTCTTGAAGTGATATACGGATTATTTATCTGCCGGCGTTGTAAAACGCCGGCTTTTTATCTTTCAGAAGGGAACCGTGAGGTATATTCCTCTGTGCCGGGGCCCGCAGATCACCCGGGCCGTGCATACATGACAGAAAACTATGAAGTTTATGAAATTTTTAGGATAATAAAGTTGAAATACTGTACAAACGGGGGTAAAATATAACTAACTCATAATCCGTGAGCCGGATAATGGTCCGGCCAATATCTACTAAGGAGAGGATGTATTATGGCAACAGTAGTGTTAAAGGACGTCAAAAAGATCTATCCCCACAGCGACGTCAAGCAGCGTAAGAAAGCCAAGAAAGAAAAAGGCGAGAGCACCGAGAAGAGAAACAATCTTCTGGTGACCGAAGAGGGTGTCGTAGCGGTTCAGGAGTTCAATCTTGAGATCGCCGACAAGGAGTTCATCGTTCTGGTCGGACCCTCCGGATGCGGAAAGTCCACGACCCTCCGTATGATCGCTGGTCTGGAGGAGATCTCCGGCGGCGAGCTTTATATCGACGGAAAGTACATGAACGATACCGCTCCGAAGGATCGCGATATCGCAATGGTTTTCCAGAACTATGCTCTGTACCCCCACATGACAGTCCGCGAGAACATGGCTTTCTCACTCAAGCTTAAAAAGGTTCCGAAGGACGAGATCAACCGCAAGGTCGAAGAGGCCGCTGAGATCCTTGACATCACCCAGTATCTGGACCGCAAGCCGAAGGCTCTTTCAGGCGGACAGCGCCAGCGTGTCGCCATCGGACGTGCTATCGTACGTAACCCCAAGGTCTTCCTTATGGACGAGCCTCTTTCAAACCTGGATGCGAAGCTCCGCAACCAGATGAGAGCCGAGATCATCAAGCTCCGTCAGAGGATCGATACGACTTTCGTATATGTTACCCATGACCAGACCGAGGCTATGACGCTCGGTGATCGTATCGTCATCATGAAGGACGGTATCATCCAGCAGATCGGCACCCCTCAGGAAGTCTTTGATCACCCTTCAAACCTCTTCGTGGCAGGCTTTATCGGCACTCCTCAGATGAACTTCTTTGACGCGAAGCTTACCAAGAAAGAGGACAAGTACTTTGTCGAGCTTGGCGGCATCTGCGTAGAGCTCAGCCCCGA
Source organism: uncultured Lachnospiraceae bacterium (assembly GCA_946623295.1). GTDB lineage: Bacteria > Bacillota > Clostridia > Lachnospirales > Lachnospiraceae > UBA3774. The sequence continues at coordinate 2,896 of CAMOQY010000180.1, forward strand.
TAAGCAGGAGCGCCTGAAGGCAAAACAGGTAGCGCCCCAGAATGTTACTCTGGGTATCCGTCCCGATCATATCGCTCTTGCCGAGTCCGGCATCAAGGGCCGCGTGGATGTGTCTGAGATGATGGGTTCCTCAGTTCATCTGCACATCTCCGCAGAGGGCAAGGACGTCATCGTTATCGTGCCCACAAACGGCGAGGTCGCTAAATACAAAATGGGCGACGAGGTCTGCCTCAGCTTTGAGGGCAACATCGCTCACGTCTTCTCAAAGGAGACCGAAAAGAACCTCGAGTGGTAAAACCCGATTCAAACAAGTCGTCA
>CAMOQY010000181.1 GCA_946623295.1 uncultured Lachnospiraceae bacterium
AAAAGCACTTGAAGTAAATAAAAAAGTCTATGATGCCGTGAGAGACAGCCTGCGCCCGGGCATGAGCGAGCGCGACGTCTACGAGCTGACCGGACGTGTGGTCGATGAGGCGTGCGGAGACGTGCCTCATGAGTTTATCGGAGATTTTGTCGGCGGTCCGCACACACAGGGCATCGGAGGAGGTCCCGGAGAATACGTACTAAAAATGGGTGACCTCTTTATTCTTGACCTCTCTGTGAGGTATAATGATATGTGGAGCGATACCTGCAGGACTTTCTTTCTCGGAGAGCCCACGTATGAGCAGGATCGCGCTTATGAGACGGTGCTCGAGGCTCAGCGCCTCGGCGAGCGTCTGGTGCGTGCGGGAGTGATCGCAAGCAGCGTAAAGGCTGACGTGGAGAGGTTCCTCTGCGAGCGCGGTTTCGGCGGCTGCATGCCTCACCATGCCGGACACGCCATCGGGAGCGAGCCGTATATGCGGCCGGCTTTTGAAGAGGGCTGCGGTATGAAGGTGGCGGACGGAGAGATCTTCACGCTCGAACCCGGCATCTACAAGGACGGCTGGGGAATGCGGGTGGAAAATGATTACATAGCCGGCTGCGGCGCGCCAGAGTGTATTTTTGATTATCCTAGGAATATAGAGTATTTTATCCTGAAAGGATAGTGACCTATGAAAGCAGTAGTCTGGGATGGATCCCGGGAATTGAAATTCTGTCCTGATTATCCTGATCCGGTCTGCAGAGATGACTGGGTGGTGATCAAGGTAATGAGTGCAGGCATCTGCACTACCGATCTCCATATAATGCGCGGCGAGTTCGTTTCGCTGCCGTTTGCGAGGAGCCATATCCTTGGACACGAGATCTGCGGCGTGATCACCGAGGCAGGCAAGCGCGTGAAGACCTGCGCCGTCGGAGACCGGGTAGTGGCTGAACCGATGATTTCATGCGGGCACTGCAGGTACTGCAAAAATGGCCAGCGGCATTTGTGCAGAGATTACCAGGAGATCGGTTTTCCCCCAAACAACGGCGGGTACGCACAGTATGTGACGGTCCCCGAAAACTGCATACACATCATACCGGATTCCATGAGCTGGGATGAGGGCGGAGTTTTTGAAGCGGCGGCGTGTCCCTTCGGGATGATCTACCGCCACGGCATGAAAGACGTTAAAACGGTTCTGATCCAGGGCACTGGGGTGGCCGGCCTGTCATTCCTCCAGTCGGTCAGATGCTACGGAGCCAAAAAGGTCATCGTCGCCGCCAGAAACCCCTACCGCCTGGAGCAGGCGAGGCGCTTCGGCGCGGACGTGGCCATAAATATCAACAAGGAAGACCTGCACGACCGCGTTATGGACGAAACGGACGGACTCGGCGTGGATCTCTCCATAGATTCCGCCGGCGCGATGAGCACCGTGGAGCAGGCGGTCAAGCTTGCCGCGCCGGGAGGACAGTGCATGCTGTACGGGCTGCCGGACGGAGAGCCGGATATAAACTTCCCGGTAAGAGAGATAATCATGAAGCAGCTGTCCATCATGGGCGGGACAAACAACCAGCTTGCCTGGGACCCGCTTATCGAGCTGATCGAAGACGGCATGTTTGATCTGAGGAGCTATGTGACCGGGATATGTACGCTGGAGAACACGGCTGAGGCAGTAAAAGAGGTGGCGGCCCACCCCGATCGCCTGATAAAGACAGTTATACATCCATGGGATTAAGGCCGTATGCAATGAGGGGAGCAGGGGAGTCTGCATTTTGCAGGATATGCCTCTGATAATAATGTCGCGGGAGATATCGACATATGAAGATAATAAAGGTAGAAGCGATTCCGGTCCGCCAGAAGAGCGAAGTCAAGCAAATCAATGACAGCGCGCAGGATGGCGTCATTATCCGCGTGACCACAGACGACGGTATCGTGGGCTACGGCGAGGTGGATTCCGCGCCGTGGGTCATCAAATCCATAATTGAATCGCCGGTCTCGCACAGGACCTGCCAGGGTCTGTGCAACGTAGTTGTCGGCAGAGATCCTTTTGATTACAGGAAAATATGGGACGACATGTACCTGCACTGCAGCTTTTACGGAAACCACGGCGCGGCTATCCAGGCTATGAGCGGCATAGATATCGCGATCTGGGACGTGCTGGGCAAGGCCATGAACAAGCCGATCTGGCAGCTGCTCGGCGGCAGATACCGCGACCGCGTGCGCTGCTATGCCAGCGTGCTGATGCCGTATACTCCGGAGGAAGCCGTCGAAGAGGCGCTGCGCTGGAAGGAGAAGAATTATTCCGCGCTCAAGCTTGGCTGGGGCGGTTTCGAGCAGTCGCCGTCGAAATGCGTCGAGCTTGTCAGGGCCGTGCGCGAGGCGGTCGGGGACGAGATGGACCTGCTTTTTGACGTGGGCTATATTCCTTCCGACCAGACTACGATCGACGTTTCCTCGCGCATACAGCTGGTCAGGGATCTTGAACCGTACCATCCTTACGCCATAGAGGAGCCGCTCTGGCCACATGACTATACGGGCTACAAGAGGTTGGTCGCAAACACAAATACGCGCATCGTCTGCGGAGAGAATGAGACTACGCGCTTCGGATTCAAGCAGCTTATAGATTACTGCAAGGTCGCTTTCGTGCAGCCGGATATTACGCGCTGCGGCGGCATTACCGAGGCGATACGCATAGCGAGCTATGCAGAGGTGAATTCTATAAATATAGCGCCGCACTGCTGGAGCAGCGGCATCGTGGAGGCAGCGTCGCTCCAGATCGTTGCCGCCATCCCGAATGTCGAGATGCTGGAGTACTGCGAGCAGGACACTCCGATCCGTCACGATCTCGTGCCGGATGATATTCCCGCAGTGGACGGCTTTGCCGATGTGCCGACCAAACCCGGTCTGGGGATAAACGTGTCGGATGAGGCGATCGAGTACTATCGCTGCGACAGGTATTAAGAAGGCCTTTCGGCGCGGCGGGAAATCGGCGTGACCTGCGAAGGTCCAAATGGCACTGACCGGTGTTTTTAGCTGAAATCGGCGTCAAGCGCCGGAGTGACTTGGTCGACACAGACTAAATAGTATCTTTTTTCAAAAACCGGGAAAAAGATACTATTTTTTTCGGTCAAATTGCCTGATGGAGATCGTCAGCAGCAAAGAAAATAGTATCATTTTTACATTTT
>CAMOQY010000182.1 GCA_946623295.1 uncultured Lachnospiraceae bacterium
TCTCCGCAGCGCAAACGAGGTATTCGTCCTCGGGATCGATGCTGTCTATGATCCGGCCGTAGTCCGTATCCAGATCAAAGTAGGCGCGCCAGAATGAATCGAATTCCTCTCTGCCGCAGTCAAAACGGATCCTGTCGCCGCACTGCCTGGCGATGAGTCTTTTTTCGCCGGCGAGTATCTCAAAGCGGCTTTTAAGCGCGTTGTCCGCGCTCTCTTCCGCCAACGCGACCCGATCTGCCGCGCACTCCGCGGGCAGTTCTCTCATCCTGAAGCACTGGCCCGAGACAGCGATCTCCTGCAGAGAGAAGTTTTTATTTATTATTTCGATCATCAGCCTTATATACCTCTTTCAACATATATCACATACTTACTGTGAACTCACCGTGACCGCCAGAGCATCCCATACTCACGGGATCCGGCATTATACACGACCGCCTGAGCATCCCGCGTTCGTGAGATCCGGCATTATACACGACCGCCTGAGCATCCCGCGTTCACGGGATCCGGCATTATACCAGAGTTCACGCGGGTATTATATCATCCCGATCCGAATCGGGCAATTCGGCGTCACAGAAGGTTTTCAGAGCAGATCCGCGAAGGCCTTCACAGGAGTTCTTTATAGGCTCTCAAAGGTGTTCTTCTAAGGCTTTCACAGCGCGGCTCCGAAGGCTTCCAAAGCATGCGCTGTTGAAAAAACGCACGCCGGCGTTTATAATACGACTATCGCAATATAGAAAGGAATAATCAGATGAAAGCACCTTTTTCACCTTATCTGCAGAGCATCGCGCCGGCGCTCAAAGCCCTCGTCGCGGAGCTTGGCAGAGATTATGATTACGTCAGCGTGCTCTCCACAGACTCGGCGGGATTCCGCATCAGCATTTCGCAGCGCGCGAAATCCGTCTCGAATCAGAGCATGACCACCGAGCGCGGAAGCGTGGTACGCGTGTACAAAAACGGCCGCTACAGCGAGTACGCTTTCAACGAGTTTGATCCGGCCGATACCGCCGGCAAGGCCGCCGAGATCAGGGCCGCGCTTGATGCGCAGTTTGAGCTGCTTAAGGCCGCGGGCCAGGAGATCTACGAGACCGGAAAGCTGGCCGACGAGCCGCTCACGCTTTTCGTGGAAAAAGAGACAGAGCAGCTCCCCGAGAGCGCGGATCTGTCCTCGCTCGTCGATATGATGACGGGTTTTTCCGACGAAGGGATGAAGACCGTACCCGGCGCGCTGGATGTGATGGTCGCCGCGACTTCCACTCACATCTGTAAACTTTTCCTCACCGTAAACCGCGATCTGAGGCAGAGCTACGTATTCACCGAAGCCTCCGCCGCCTCGTACGCTCCCGGCAAGAACGGCGACATCAAATTTGCCTATGAGGGCGTCTCCGGCTGCGGCGGTCCCGAGATCATCTCGGGCCTTAAGGCAAAGATCGAAGCTCTTCCCAAGGTCGTGACTGACCTTACCGGTTCCGAGCCCATCGTGCCCGGCGAATACGACATCATCACCGAGCCCGGCGTCACCGGACTCATCGCGCACGAGGCCTTCGGCCACGGCGTAGAGATGGATATGTTTGTAAAGGGCCGCGCGCTCGGCGCCGAGTATATCGGCAAACGCGTCGGCTCCGATCTCGTGACGATGCACGAAGGCGCAAGATGCGACGAAAGCGTCACCGCCTACGCCTTTGACGACGAAGGCACCCTCGCCGGAGACGTGGTCGAGATCGACCGCGGGATCCTGCGGACCGGCATCTGCGACGCGCTCGCCGCGCTGCGTCTGGGCATAGCTCCCACCGGCAACGGCAAGCGCGAGAACTTTGCGCACAAGGTCTATACCCGCATGACGAACACTGTCTTTGACTCCGGCAGCGACACGCTTGAGGACATGATCGCCTCTATAGAAAACGGCTATCTGCTCACCGGCATGGACAGCGGCATGGAGGATCCCAAGCACTGGGGAATCCAGTGCATCATAAACCGCGGCTACGAGATCAAAGACGGCAAGCTTACCGGTAAGGTCGTCTCGCCCGTCATCATGACCGGCTACGTCCCCGACGTGCTTGGTTCGGTCTCCATGGCCAGCGGCGACCGACGTGTGGACGGCAACGGCGCCTGCGGCAAGGGCCACAAGGAATGGGTCAAAGTCGCGGACGGCGGCCCCTATCTCAAGATGAAAGCGAGGCTCGGATGATGTTTGATCTTATCAGAAATAAACTTAATGCTCTCGGCTGCGAGGCCTGGGAGATGACAGAGACGAATGAGACGCGCTGGGAGTTCTACCAGATCGGGCACAAGCTGGATCAGAACCGCGCCGTAAAGCTGAGCGGCACCGAGGTCAAGGTCTACGTAAAAAGCTCAGACGGACAGTTCCTGGGCAGCGCTCTGGACACCATCTCTCCTACCGCTGCCGAGGCCGAGATCGACGCCGCGCTGGCGAAGCTGACCTATCAGGCGTCACTTGTGAAAAACCCTTATTACACGCTGACCGACAGACCCGTGCAGACCGCAGGCGCGGACGGTGCCGGCTCAGGCAGATCCAAAGACTGCCCCATTGATATAGCCGCTATCGCCGGCGACTTCCTCAAAGTCTTTTCTTCCATCCCGGAAAACGATATCCGCAGGCTCAATTCCACCGAGATATTTGTCAGCGGGATCAGCAAACATTTCGCCAATTCCCGCGGAGTGGAATGTGAATACGTCTATCCGTCGTCAGAGCTCGAGGTCATCGTCAACGCGAAAAAGGACGGACACGAGGTCGAGCTCTACCGCATCTATCATTCCGGAATGTGCGATGCCCAGCGCCTGACAGCTGACATCTGCCGCGTCATGGGCTTTGGCGAGGACAGGCTCTCCGCCGTTCCCACTCCGAAGCTCGGCAGCTTTGACGTGCTCTTTTCCACGTCCGACGCCTGCGAGATCTACGAGTACTTTGCCGACAAGATGCACGCCGATTTCATCGTGCGCAAGATCAGCGACTGGGAGATCGGCAAGAGCATCTGCCCGGACGCAAAGGGCGATCTCATTACTCTGCGTGCACTTCCGTCGCTTCCAAATTCCTCTAAAAACTATCCCGTGGACCGCGAAGGCTGCGAGGTGTATGACAGATACCTGATCCGCGGCGGGATCGCGGAAAACTACTGCGGCAGCCGCCAGTTCTC
>CAMOQY010000183.1 GCA_946623295.1 uncultured Lachnospiraceae bacterium
CTCAACAATCAATGCTCCATGTGCATCTGCAATGGATCTGATCTCTGCGATCCTGCCCGGTGTACCATAAAGATGAGCAACTACGATCAGCCTGACCTCAGGGTATATCTCGAATGCTTTCTCAAGCGCAGCAGGATCCATGTTCCAGGTATCGTATTCGGTATCGATAAATACCGCTTCACCGCCTTCGTAGGCAATGGGATTTACTGTAGCGTCAAAGGTCATGTCCGATGCGAAGACTTTGTGTCCCTCCAGACTTCCGTGACCTACTGCGGGCATGCCATAAAGTTTCTCACCCGCCAGACGGATAGCAAGATGCAGCGCTGCGGTACCTGATGCCAGACCCACGGCATACTTTCTGCCGGTATATTCCTGCGTAAGACGCTCAACTTCATTTATATTCTCGCCCACTGTAGAGACCCAATTGGTCTGAATGGCAGTGTCCACCCATTTCTGCTCGTCTCCGTGCATGGTCGGTGATGAGAGCCATATTTTCTTTTCAAAAGGTTTCATGAAAACTTACCCCCTCATTTCTCGCTATAATACTTACTCTTTCTAATTCTCTTTCTCTAACAAATAGTATTTCTAATAGTTTCGCCATTTATATCAATACCGGCTATTCACACATTTTACTTTGCATTCAGGTCAATTGATTACTAATAATCTCCGCAGCACTCTCGCCTCTTTATCTCCTCATACTCGACCCACGTCCTGATGGTGGTCGGGCCGAACGGGATCTCAAGCTGCATGCGGCTGTTGCGCCTGTTTACGCGGAGGATGGTAGCCGGTACTCCGGCAAAAAGACCCTCGTTCAGACGTATCATATCGCCTTCACGGTATACCTCTGTGCGGCCGACTATTCCGCCGCAGGCGAGGATCGCCATGGCAAAATCCCTGTCGCCTCCGGAGAGCTCGTACTCGCCGTCCTCGCCGCGCAGGCTCCGGATATAGCCTTCGATCCGCCGCACCGACATAAGATCCACAGCCGCCTCGGCGTAGAAAAAGACGTAGCCCGGAGTCAGCGGATGTACGATATCCGTCATTTTCCCATGTGACCAGGTGTGCTGCACCGTCTGCGGATAAATGACTCTGGCGCCGGTGATACGGGCTGCATCATCGGCAAAGGCTGTGCACCTGGCGGTGCGGACGTAGACACAGTAGCATTTCATGGCGCTTGGCACGGCTCCGCCGGGGCGATGCGCGCCGGCTTCACCTTATTTTCCTCCCTATGACGGAACCCGGCCGCCGCCCGGCAAGTGTCTCGGTGCGGTGCCCGGGGTCTTTTGTCCCCGTCCGGTATGTTTTCCCGGACAGTTAATTATAACATAGATACTGACTTTTTTACAGCATTCCAGGCGGCATTCACGCCTGCGCGTCCCTGCGCCTGTAGGTCTTGACAGTATCGGCCATGACGGCCTTGATATGCTCGTCATCACCTGCGTCTACTGCTCGCTGCAGCGCGTAAAGGCCGGCAGTAAGCTCACCGTGGCTTATACCCTCGTCGTGCTCGATAAATATAAGCTCGTTCTCAGTCTTTTTCTGCTTTTCGGGGTCGATCAGAAGCTCCTCATACAGCTTTTCTCCGGGGCGCAGTCCCGTCTCCACGATCTCTATATCCACTCCGGGAGTGAGTCCGGAGAGGCGGATCATGTTTTCGGCCATATCGTATATCTTTACAGGTTTTCCCATGTCCAGCACGAAAAGCTCGCCGTTGCTGGCTAAAGCTCCGCTGGTCAGAACGAGCTGGCTGGCCTCGGGTATGGTCATAAAATATCTGATGATGTCTTTGTGGGTGATCGTAACCGGTCCGCCCTGATCTATCTGTCTGCGGAAAAGAGGCACGACGGAACCTGCTGATCCGAGGACGTTTCCAAAGCGCGTAGACGTAAAGATCGTACCTGACTCGGTATCTTTTGAAGCATCTTCGACTATAAGCTCGCACATGCGCTTGCTCGCGCCCATTATATTTGTCGGATTTACAGCCTTATCGGTGGAGACCATGATAAAGTGCTCGCAGCCGTATTTCTTTGCGAGCTCAACGGCGTTAAGCGTACCGAAGACGTTGTTTCTCACACATTCGACACTGTTGTGCTCCATGAGCGGCACATGCTTGTGAGCAGCGGCGTGGAGCACGATATCCGGGCGGTAATGCGCGTACACACGCTCGAGAGCATTCTTATCCGTTACGTCGCAGATCTCTACCGAAAGATTCAGATCAGCGCCGTATCTCATCTTCAGATCCATCTGAAGCTCATATGTGCTGTTTTCAGCGATATCGAGGATCACGACCTCCTTCGGACGGAGTGTGATCACCTGTCTGCACAGCTCGCTGCCGATAGATCCGCCTCCTCCGGTGATCATGACGACCTTGCCGCGGTAATAGTCCGCCACACGCTTGTCTTCGAGCCGGACAGGCTTTCTCGCAAGGAGCTCCTCTATGGAGAACTGCCTTACATGCCTTTCTCCGTTTGTGGTCTGAGCGAGCGGATAGTCATAGGTGAGGAATCTGACTCTTGAATCCTTAAAATACTCGTAAATATGCTTTTTAGTCTCGACGCTTGCTTCCGGAAGTGCCAGAATAACGGCCTGCACATCCTTTTCACGCAGCGAGTCCAGTATATCCTCTGTCTCGTAAATGATCGGGATATTGTAGATATTGCGTCCTACCTTCATCCGGTCGGTCTCGATAAACATTACCGGGGTATATCCCGAGTTTGGATTTCCAAGCAGTTCCTGGGCGAGCGCAGTACCCACGCGTCCGGCGCCTATTATGGCTGCCGGAAGCTTACTGCTGTTTTTATTAATATTCTCATCGGAATCTATCTTGACGTGGATCCTGCCGACAGCCCGCAGCAAAAACGAGCATATCCGGCCTATCACTGTTTTTTCGCTTGCCTTTTTGTATATCACAAAATAGAGCATTCTTACAGTGATACACGAGAGCAGATTCATGCTGATGATCGATGCGGCCAGGATAAGCCTGACGCCTTCTATCAGGGGACTCCATATGAGCAGAGAAAACAGAAGTCCTCCGGCAGCATCTGCCGCTATAAGCCTCAGATACGCCGTAGTCCCGCCGTAACGCCACACCTGACTGTAGACACCCAGCAAAAATCTGAAAAAGAACAGACATGCG
>CAMOQY010000184.1 GCA_946623295.1 uncultured Lachnospiraceae bacterium
GAAGGTCTCCTCATACGCGGCGGCTTTGACCAGCAAAAGCACGCTGCTCCCCGAATCCGCGCAGAGCCTGCAGGCAAGATCCATACCGGCGTCATCGGGAAGCGGCGAATTGATTATGACGAGATCGTATCCGCGTTCCGAAACGGCCCGCGCCGCCTCGGCAACGCTTGCCGCAGTCTTCACCGGGCCGTAGCAGGGCGCCTGGAGCATCGGAAAAAGCGCCGAGTTGATGTTCTCGGCTGCCGATACGATCAGTACGCTGTACACTCTCCCCTTAAGACTCATCTGTGATCCTTCCGCCCCATGCAGATGCCCCGGACCGGAGATCTGCTTTCAAAAATATTATAGGTGTACTTATACCATAATCCGCGCTTTTTTTCCACGGATATACTGATTTTTTTGACGGCTTCCCGAATTTTTTCAGCATCCGTTTAAATTTTTCTTGACACGTTTTTTCCGAGGGTGTATAAAATGTGCGAGGCAAAGGGGTCTCCGGATAATATTCGGGGACCCTCTTTTACTGCCAAAAGGAGTTTCTAAGGCAAAGGCAAAGGCGTCTTTTCCCGTGTGAAAAGGCGCCTTGCTGCTTTTTGTATCCGAAAGGAGAAAACCATGGAAAACGTACCTGAATATTTCGGCAGTCTCTTATTTGATGACAGGGTAATGAAATCTGTCCTTCCGGCCGACGTCTATGCTTCCATGCGCAAGACCATCGACGAGGGCAAGGAGCTGGACCCCGGCGTGGCAAATGTCGTGGCGTCCGCGATGAAGGATTGGGCCGTAAGCAGGGGTGTCACCCATTTCTGCCACTGGTTCCAGCCGCTCACCGGCATCACCGCCGAAAAACACGAAAGCTTTATCACTCCCTCTCCCGACGGCGGGGTCATTATGGAATTTTCCGGCAAGGAGCTGATCAAGGGCGAGCCCGACGCATCTTCTTTCCCGAGCGGCGGTCTGAGGGCGACCTTTGAGGCCCGCGGCTATACGGCCTGGGATCCCACATCCTACGCCTTTATCAAAGACAGGACTCTCTGCATCCCGACCGCGTTCTGCTCCTACGGCGGACACGCTCTGGATAAGAAGACCCCTCTCCTCAGATCCATGGAGACGCTTAACAAGCAGGCCCTTCGTATCCTCAGGCTCTTTGGCAATACAAAGGCAAGGCGCGTCAGGCCGTCTGTCGGCGCCGAGCAGGAGTATTTCCTTATCCCGAGGGAGCTCTATGAAAAAAGGCCCGACCTGCGTTTTACCGGGCGGACGCTCTTTGGCGCAAAGCCCCCCAAGGGGCAGGAAATGGACGACCACTACTTTGGCGTGATCAAGCCCAGGGTCGCCGATTTTATGGCGGATATCGACCGCGAGCTCTGGAAGCTCGGGATCCTGGCCAAGACCGAGCACAATGAGGTCGCCCCCTCGCAGCACGAGCTGGCAAGCATCTATTCAACGGCAAATATCACCACCGACGATAATCAGCTGACCATGGAGGTCATGCAAAAGGCCGCCGCCAGGCACGGTCTCGTCTGTCTGCTCCACGAAAAGCCTTTTGCGGGCGTAAACGGCAGCGGCAAGCACAACAACTGGTCGCTGGCCACCGACGAGGGACAGAACCTGCTCTCGCCCGGCGATACTCCTTATGAAAACGCCCAGTTCCTGCTCTTCCTCTGCGCAGTGCTTCAGGCTGTGGACGAATATCAGGATCTGCTCAGGCTCGCTGTTGCCACGGCAGGAAACGATCACAGACTCGGCGCCAACGAGGCTCCGCCCGCTGTAGTATCGGTTTTCCTCGGCGACGAGCTCACCGACGTGCTTAACGCTCTCGAAGCCGACGTGCCTTACCTTGGCGCCGAAAAGACCCAGATGAAGCTCGGAGTCAACGCCCTGCCCAGGTTCAACCGCGATACCACTGACCGCAACCGTACCTCGCCCTTTGCCTACACCGGCGGTAAATTCGAATTCCGTATGGTCGGCTCGTCAGACAGCATCGCCTGCACCAACATCATGCTCAATTCCGCTGTCGCGCACGTACTTCGCGGCTACGCCGACAGACTCGAGGGCGCTTCGGATTTCAACGCGGCGCTGCACGATATGCTCCGCGAGGTCATCCGCGACCACAAGCGCATCATATTCAACGGAAACGGCTACGACGACGCCTGGATCCGCGAGGCGACGGAACAGCGCGGACTGCTAAATCTGCGCACCACCGCCGACGCCATGCCGCGCATGCTCGATGAAAAGAACGTAGCCATGCTGACGGCCGAGAAAGTCTACTCCTACGAGGAGCTCCACGCCCGCTGCGAGGCAAATCTGGAGAATTACTGCAAGGCAGTGACCATAGAGGCAAATACCATGGTGAGCATGACAAAGACCATGATTGCCCCGGCCATATCTGCCTTCGGGACCGCTCTTGCCGAAGGCATCGGGAAAAAGCGGGCCGTCTCTCCTGCTCTTGCATGCAGCTACGAGACCGGGCTGCTCGAGCGCATTTCCGCGCTGACCGACGAGATCTGCGTGCGTACAGAGACGCTCGAACAGGCGCTCCTCACCCTGCATGACGCCGAGGACGTCTTTACTGAATCAGCAATGGTCCGCGACAGTATCCTGCCGCGTATGTGTGAGCTGCGTATAGCGTGCGATGAGGCAGAAACCGTAACTGCTGCCGATTTCTGGCCCTTCCCTACCTATGCGGAGCTGCTTTTTGGAGTGTAATGGAGGAATAATATGTGTGGAATAGTTGGATACACCGGAGCGCAGCAGGCTGCGCCCATACTTCTGGAAGGCTTGAAGAAGCTTGAATACCGCGGATACGATTCGGCCGGAATAGCTGTAATAAACGACGGCAAAGTCAATATCAGCAAGGTCACGGGACGCATCGCGCACCTGTGCGAAAAAACGGAGGACGGCAAGCTGCTCCCCGGCACTACAGGCATCGGGCATACGCGCTGGGCAACTCACGGCATGCCCTCTGATATCAACGCCCATCCTCACGTCAGCAACGATGGCCGCTTCGCCGTCGTCCACAACGGGATCATCGAAAACTACGCCGAGCTGCGCGATGAGCTGATCGGGCGCGGCTATCACTTTGAGAGCGAGACCGATACGGAGGTCGTGGTACA
>CAMOQY010000185.1 GCA_946623295.1 uncultured Lachnospiraceae bacterium
AAAAGCACGGCTGCCGATCAAAAAGGTACTACGGAATAACTCGTTCCGGGAGGATCGTTCGGCGCCATAGAGCGCACGTTTTTTATAATCGTTTATTCAGAGGTTTAAAATGAAGAGAAAATCGCTTTTTGCCGCAATGCTTGCACTTGCCCTTGCCGCATCGATGGTCATGACGGCCTGCGGAGGGGCCGGATCAGATAAAAACGGATCGGAAAGTAAGGAAGCCGTGACATCCGAAGCCGATGAGAAAGCTACAGATCCTGCGGCTTCCGGGACCGATGATACAACTCCGGAAGGATCTGGGAAAAAACTTATTTTCGTCACAACGGACGTCGACGGAAATGAGATCGACAGCGCAGAGCTTTTTTCCCGCGCGGAATATACTATGGTCAACTGCTGGGCATCCTGGTGCGGCCCGTGTGTGCGCGAAATGCCCGAGATAGAGCAGATGAGCGGCGATTTTGCGTCCCGCGGCGGCCAGGTAGTCGGAATACTGATGAATGGGAATACCGCCGGCGGCCTTTCTGATGGCAGAGCCGTGATCGAAAGAACGGGCGTCACGTACCTGAATATTGTCAGCAATGAAGACATAGACAGCCAGGTGGATCTTTTTGCGTATCCGACGACGTTTTTTGTTGACTCCGCGGGAACTGTGGTCGGCGAGCCCATAGTCGGAGCCATTCCGGAAAGCTATATTTCCACCATGAACGGCCTGCTGGGAAAATGAGGCGCGCGTAATATTTCCGTAACAAATTGTTGAAAAAAGCAGCAAAATCTGTCATACTATATTGGATGTTCGGAGCCGGCAGATATGCCGAAAACCTGGTTTTGCGAACACCGTTTATGTAATTCATCAGACACAGGAGGATCATATGAAGAAAGCACCTGTTTTTAAGGGCGCGGCTACAGCGCTGATCACGCCGTTTAATGAATCGGGAGTGGACTACCCGGCGCTGCGCAGGCTTATCGACTGGCAGATCGGACAGGGCATCGACGCGCTTGTCATCTGCGGCACTACCGGTGAAAAATCCACGCTCGGCGTAGAAGAGCATCAGAGGCTTCTGGAAAAGGCGATTGAGATCGTAGACGGGAGAGTCCCCGTTATCGCCGGGACAGGCTCGAATGATATCGCGCATTCGGTGACCATGACCAGGCATGCCTGCGGAGCCGGCGCGGATGCGGTGCTTTGCGTTACGCCATACTACAATAAAGCCACTCAGGGAGGTCTTGTCAAGTCCTTCTGCACCGTGGCGGACGCTTCCGAAAAGCCTGTAATTCTCTATAATGTTCCTTCGCGTACCGGAGTGGGTATAGAGCCCGCGACTTACGCGAAGCTCGGAGAGCACGAGAATATCGTCGCCGTCAAGGAAGCAAACGGCGATATTTCCAAAATAGTGGAGACATTTGCTCTGGCCGGAGACAAGCTCGATATTTACTCCGGCAACGACGATCAGATCGTCCCCATCCTGGCTATGGGCGGAATAGGAGTCATTTCCGTGCTTTCGAACCCCATGCCCGCCGCTGTGGCGGAGATGTGCCGCAGGTTCTTTGAGGGCGATGTCGAGGGCAGCGCACGCATGCAGAAAGAGCTGCTGCCGCTGATCAAGGCCCTCTTCTGTGAAGTAAACCCGATTCCCGTGAAGGCCGCGATGGCCGCCATGGGCTTTTGTGAAAATACGCTCAGACTTCCGCTTGTGCCGATGGAAAAGGCTCATGAGGAGGTGCTGCTCCGCCTGATGAAGGAGCAGGGACTGATATGAAGATACTCGTATCCGGCCTCGGAGGTTTTATGGGGCGTGAGATAGCGGCCCTGGCAGCTGCCGGGTACTGCGGGGCGGAGCTTGCCGGAGGGGTCGACCCGAACGGCAGCCGGGAGTACCCCGACCTGTGCGTGGGGAGCTTTGACGAGGCGCCAACGGATGTGGATTGTATATTGGATTTTTCGCACCATGCAGCCACGCCGGAGCTGACTGCCTTTGCCGTGAAAAATGCTCTGCCGCTGGTGATAGCTACCACCGGACAGACGGCGGAGGAGCTTGAACTCATTAAAGCCGCCTCAAAGGAAATACCGCTGTTTTTCGCGGCGAATTACTCGCTTGGGGTGGCACTGCTCGTGGAGCTGGCAAAGCGTACGGCGTCGCTCTTCCCGGAGGCGGACGTAGAGATCGTGGAGACACATCATAACCGCAAGATCGACGCTCCGAGCGGTACTGCGCTGACCCTTGCGCGGGAGATAGCATCGGTACGGGATGGAGCCCGCATCACTACGGGCCGCAGCGGGATAGGAGCCAGACAAAAAGGCGATATCGGTGTTCAGTCGGTCCGCATGGGCAATATAGTCGGGATCCACGAGGTACACGTATGCACGGCCAATCAGACTATCACTCTTAGACACGAGGCTCACAGCCGGGCACTCTTTGCGGAGGGAGCGCTGACGGCAGCTGCCTGGCTCATGAGCCGGGACGCGGGGCTCTATGATATGAAGGATCTGATGAAGCAGTAGTTTTTTACAGGCAACCGAGGGACAGCACTTGCGCTTCGACCGGTTGCCTTGTATGTTTTATATCATATAAGGAGGTTTGTTATGACAAAGATTGCGATTTACGGCTATGGAAATCTGGGACGCGGTGTCGAGAGTGCGGCAATGCTCTCGGCGGATATGGAGCTGACAGGCGTTTTCACAAGACGTGACCCGGCGTCGGTAAAGACGGCGAGCGGAGTGCCTGTGTATCCGGCATGCGAGGCGGCCGCGCACAGCGGGGATATCGACGTGATGATCATCTGCGGCGGCAGTGCAACGGATCTTCCGGAGATGACGCCAGCCCTCGCAGGAAGCTTTAATGTGATCGACAGCTTCGATACTCACGCACATATACCGGAGCACTTTGCGGCTGTGGATAAGGCCGCGAAGGAGAGCGGACATCTGGCGCTGATCTCGGCCGGATGGGATCCCGGTCTTTTTTCACTGAACAGACTCTACGCTTCCGCGATCCTGCCTGATGGAGAGACG
>CAMOQY010000186.1 GCA_946623295.1 uncultured Lachnospiraceae bacterium
CGCGCGGCCTGCGGGGATTCAGTCCCGAAAGACGGCGATCGTCGTCTGCTCTCCGGGTGCTCATCGCGCGGCCTGCGGGGATTCAGTCCCGAAAGACGGCGATCGTCGTCTGCTCTCCGGATGCTCATCTCGCGGCCTGCGGGGATTCAGTCCCGAAAGGCTTCACCCATTTTTGCGCCCCTGCTGCATCTCTTCCGCAAGTCTGATAAACTCATCCATGGCCTTGGTGACAAACTTGCCTTTTTTCCATATCAGGCTGAGGCAGCGCTGCGCGATGTCGGGATCGAGCTTGTAGTAGCAGCAGTCCGGATTGTCCACCACGCCGGCGATAAGCGTCGAACTGACAAAAGCGCTGCCGATACCGGTGATCATCGTAAAATACGCGGTCATCTGCTGCGAGGCCTCAAACGCGATCTTGGGGTGGATCCCATGCCTCTCAAACAATCTGTCGGCAAGATATCTGGAATTATTGCGCGGCTTGACCAGAACAAAAGGCTCGTCGCGGAAGATACTCAGCGGCACAGGCTTTACCGAGCGCTGCAAAAACCGTCCGCTGCATATATCGTCCCGCGTGATGCGGTATTCTGCCGCCGCGTGATTGACGGTACGCTCCGCAGGCACCGCGAGCACCAGATAATCGTCCTGGATCCTGCGGTATTCATAAAACTCCTCGTCGGGGTCGCCGTAATCCATGATCATATCGAATTCACCTTCGCCGAGCTGCTTTTGGAGCTCCAGCGACGCGCCCTCGATCAGTTCGATGGAAATATGCGGGAACTGCTGCGCATACCTGAGGATTATCGGCGGCAGCAATATCGACGAAGCAACGCTCGGCCCTCCGACCCTGATCGATCCGCTCTTCAGATCTCCAAGCTCGTTTACGTAAGCCTCAAATCCGCTCTGAATTCCCATGATCTCCTCCACGGCGCGGATATAATGCTCTCCGCATTCGGTAAGCCTAAGGGGCCTGGTGCTCCTGTCAAAGACCGGATATCCGATGCGTTCCTCGACCCTTTTTACCGAAGCGCTGAGTGAGGACGGGGAAATCAGCAGCCTGTCAGCTGCATTTTTAAAGCCGCCATCCTTGTATACCTCGTAGACAAAATCCATTCCCTTGAACATTTTGAAAACCTCCGGGTGCTGCGCATGCTGCAGAATCATTACTATGAATCAAATAAACTTACAAAAATAATAAAAAATGCAGAATCATATGCTTTTATTAAAAGTTAACTTTGAAGTTATGTTGTCGTGAATTACATTAGTATTTGACTTAATTTTACCTCAGCCATAGAATGAAAGCAAATTGAAAAAATACGCTGTTTTCTTAATAAATCAAAGCGTTTTTCGGAGGAGAGAAAATGACAAAGGAAACTAAAAAATTCAGACTTGAAGAGGATTCCATCGGCGTCAAAGAAGTCCCTGCCGATGCGTACTACGGCGTCCAGACACTGCGCGCCGCCGAGAATTTCAAAATAACCGGGCTTAGGCTCCACCCCGAGATGATCCGTTCTCTTGCCTACGTAAAAAAGGCTGCCGCTATCGTAAACAACGAAGTCGGTCTGCTTACAAAGGAGCGCGCCGATGCGATCTGCCAGGCCTGCGACGATATAATTGAAGGAAAGCTTCACGACCAGTTTATCGTCGATCCTATCCAGGGCGGCGCCGGCACCTCCATGAATATGAATGCAAACGAAGTCATCGCCAACCGCGCGATCGAGATCCTCGGCGGTGAAAAGGGCGATTACAGCATCGTTCATCCCAACGACAGCGTCAACTACGGCCAGTCCACGAACGACGTCATCCCTACCGCCGGCAAGCTCACTGTCCTGCAGCTCACCAAGCGCACTCTTGAAAAGCTCGAAAACCTCTACGACGCCTTTATTGCCAAATCCATCGAGTTTGACAAGGTCATCAAGATGGGCCGTACTCAGATGCAGGACGCCGTACCGGTAAGGCTTGGTCAGGAATTCGCCGCCTACGCTGAGGCCACAAAGCGCAGCATCAAGCGTATACGCGACGCAAAGGCCGAGATGAAAGTTCTCAATATGGGCGGAACCGCTATAGGTACCGGACTTAACGCGGACCGCACTTATGTGGAGCGCATAGTTCCCGTGCTGGCCGAGGTCTCCGGTCTCGCCGTAGTCCAGGCCGAGGATCTGATCGACTCCACCCAGAACCTCGACTCCTTTGTCGCCATGTCAGGCGCGCTCAAGGCCTGCGCCGTGGCGCTCTCCAAGATATCCAACGACCTGCGTCTCATGTCCTCAGGTCCCCGCACCGGTTTTGAAGAAATCAATCTTCCCGGCAAGCAGAACGGTTCCTCGATCATGCCCGGCAAGGTCAACCCCGTCATCCCCGAGGTCGTGACCCAGGTCGCCTTCAATATCATCGGCAACGACGTCGCCATCACCAAGGCCGCCGAAGCCGGACAGCTCGAGCTCAACGCCTTTGAGCCGGTACTCTTCTACAATCTCTTCCAGTCCATAGATACGCTTGGCAACGCCGTCGATACGTTCGTAAATAACTGCGTCCTCGGCATCACCGCCAACGAAGAACACTGCAAGGCTCTGGTCGAGAACAGCGTAGGCATCATCACGGCCATCAATCCTCATGTCGGCTACAAGAAGGCTGCCAGTATCGCAAAGCGCGCCATCAAGACCGGCGAGTCCGTACGCTCTATCGTCCTCGAGGAAAATCTCCTCACCAACGATGAAATTAACGAGATCCTCGATCCGTTCTCCATGACGGAGCCCGGTATCTCCGGC
Organism: uncultured Lachnospiraceae bacterium; assembly: GCA_946623295.1. Classification (GTDB taxonomy): domain Bacteria; phylum Bacillota; class Clostridia; order Lachnospirales; family Lachnospiraceae; genus UBA3774. Next base: position 2,766 of record CAMOQY010000186.1, read on the forward strand.
GAGGAGCTTCTGCTCAACAAGAACAAATAAGTCAAAGCAAAATGAAAGCGGGCCCCCGGGCCCGCTTTTTTTACTCCCGCCCGCGCTCATGCCTGCGGCAGGCTTTTTCACAACAAAAAAACCGTCCACACACCATAGGACGGTTTTTTGTTGCGGTCCGAGTGATGACGGTCACTCAGTCCATTTTGTTCACTGCAAGGTTCATACGTGAGATCTTGCGGGAAGCGGTGTTCTT
>CAMOQY010000187.1 GCA_946623295.1 uncultured Lachnospiraceae bacterium
GTCGTCGATCAGGACGCCTATATATGCCTGCGAGCGGTCCAAAACTACGCTTTCCAGGCCCTTTATGCTTCTTGCGGCGTTGATTCCCGCCATAAGCCCCTGCACGGCCGCTTCCTCGTAGCCGGACGATCCGTTTATCTGGCCGGCTCCGTAAAGACCTTTTATATTGCGGAATTCGAGAGAAAGCCTCAGCTGTCTCGGATCTATGAGGTCGTACTCTATGGCGTAGGCGTTGCGGACTATATGCGCTTTCTCAAGACCGGGCACGGTATGTATCATGTCCTCCTGCACATCCTCGGGGAGAGAGCTTGACATCCCGCCTATATACATCTCGTTTGTATAGGCTCCCTCTGGCTCGATAAACAGCTGGTGCCGCTCCTTATCGGCAAACCTGACGACCTTGTCCTCTATCGACGGGCAGTATCTCGGACCGGTGCCCTCTATGACGCCCGAAAAAAGCGGAGATCTGTCAAGATTCGCTCTGATGATGCTGTGTGTTTTTTCGTTTGTATAGGTCAGCCAGCAGGACGCCTGCGCCTTCTGCACGCTTTCCGGGTCTGTATCAAAGGAAAACGGAACCACCGGCACATCCCCCAGCTGCTCCTCCATTTTCTCATAGTCCAGCGTTCTTCCGTCGACTCTTGCAGGCGTTCCCGTCTTAAAACGCATCATCCTTATACCAAGGCGCTTGAGCGAATCCGTCAGCAGATTTGCGGCCATAAGGCCGTTTGGTCCGGTATGAGTCTCGACCTCTCCGTATATACATCTTGCTCTGAGATACGTGCCGGTACAGAGGATGACCGCACTGCACTCGTAGACCTCGCCGGCTGACGTGACCGCAGCGCGGACCCTGCCGTCCTCGGTAAGGATATCAGCGATCTCTGCCTGTCTGATGCGAAGACCCGGCGTATTTTCAAGCGTTCTGCGCATCTCCCTCGTATAGGCCTGCTTGTCGGCCTGCGCCCTCAGAGAGTGGACCGCCGGCCCCTTTGAAGCATTGAGCATCTTTGACTGGAGAAAAGTTTTGTCTATATTCCGCGCCATTTCGCCGCCGAGGGCGTCCAGCTCGCGTACCAGGTGGCCCTTTGACGTGCCCCCTATATTCGGATTGCACGGCATGAGAGCAATAGAATCCACGCTCACGGTAAACATGACCGTGCGCATACCCAGTCTGGCTGCCGCAAGCGCCGCCTCACATCCCGCGTGTCCGGCGCCGACTACGACTATATCGCATTTTTCCCTGTGTGCCATCAGGCCGCCTTTCTATTTTCCCATACAGAATTTTGAGAATATCTCATTGATAAGCTCATCGTTGACAGATTCTCCGGTAATTCTACCCAGTGTAGTATATGCGTCTGTCAGATCGACGCTCCACAGATCTTCGGGGATGCCGTTCTCGATGGCCTCAAGTATCTTTTTAAGACTTGAACGGCAGGAGAGGAGAGCCTCCCTTTGTCGCGCATTTGCAATAATGTATCCCTTATCCCCGGCGAGCTTCCCGCTGTAAAAGAGGCGCTTTATCCTTTCCTCGAGCTCAGCCTTTCCCTGACCGCTTTTTGCGGAAAAAATAATGGGTTCCGCGCCGAGTTTTTCAGCGAAATCGTCCGCAGGAGCAGCGAGCGCTTCATCCGATTTGTTAAGCAAAAGTATCACAGGCCGGTCCTTAAAGCTCATCAGACGCTCTGCGTCCTCGCCGCACGGCTCCCTTGTCCCGTCCACGACATAAATGATCAGGTCTGCCTCATTGGCAGCCTCAATCGCGCGCTTTATACCGATGCCCTCTACCTCGTCGGCGCCCTCGCGCAGTCCCGCCGTGTCTGTAAGCACCAGCAGCAGCTCCCCGAGCCGGATCCTCTCTTCAAGCGTATCCCTGGTGGTTCCGGGGATGCTCGTCACGATCGCCCGTTCTCTGCCAGAAAACAGGTTCAAAAGCGTGGATTTTCCTGCGTTCGGCCTGCCCAGAATAACGGTTCTGATGCCTTCCGTCAGTACTCGTCCCTCCTCCGAAAGGCGTATCAGTTCGCTGAGTTCGCCTTCAGCGGCCGATACCACGCCGCTCAGCCTCTCTCCGAAGCCCTCAAGCGATATATGTTCCGGATCGTCCAGTGCCGCCTCAAGATATGCCGTCTCATAAAGGAGCCTTCCGCGGATGTCCGACACACGGCTGCCGAGATCTCCCCGCAGAGAGGAGAGTGCAGCGCGCCTGGCACTTTCATTTTCCGCTTCTATAAGTTCCATCACGCCCTCTGCCTGCGAAAGATCCATCTTTCCTGACAGGAAGGCTCTCTTTGTAAATTCGCCCGGCTCGGCAAGTCGCGCGCCGCACGCAAGTACCCGGTCCAGAATCCTTTTCATGACAAAGGGGCCTCCGTGACACTGCAGCTCGGCAACATCCTCACCGGTGTAGCTTCGGGGTGCTCTCATGATCAGCACGAGAGCCTCGTCGATCTCCTCTCCATCCCCATCGCAGGCGATCCCATGCAGGATCGTGTGGTCATCCGCATCACAGGCACTCCGTCTGCCGGAAAAGCGCATAACTCTGTCCGCCGTCCGGAATGCCTCCGGGCCGCTGATCCTTATCACTCCGATCCCTGCCGGAGTCAATCCGCTGGCGATCGCCGCTATTGTATCTGTTAAGTAATTCACTTTTCCTGTCCCGCCGCAGCTTTCCTGCCGCCTTTTTTCTGCCTTATCGCAGCTTTTCCTGCCCAGTTACTGCTTTTGTCCCGCCGCGGCTTTCAAGTCCTGTCGCGGACGTGTATCTGTGCGCTTATGTGCTGAGAAATGATTTTTTCCTGATATCCGTAAAATCCATCGTATTATAGCAAATATGCCTGCGTTTGTCATTTATCCGGAACTTTTTAAGCAGACAAATTCCCATTTTCGCATCCCGCC
>CAMOQY010000188.1 GCA_946623295.1 uncultured Lachnospiraceae bacterium
GTATAGCCCGGGACCTCGATGACCTCCATGCGGTCGAGCAGGGGTCTGGGCACCGTATCGAGCGAATTAGCGGTAGCTATGAAAAGCACGTGCGAAAGATCCACCGGGATCTCCACATAGTGGTCGGAAAAGCGGCAGTTCTGCTCGCCGTCAAGCACCTCCAGAAGCGCGGAGGAAACATCGCCCTTGTAGTCGGAGCTTACCTTGTCCACCTCGTCCAGAAGCATCAGCGGATTGGAGACGCCCGCCTGCCTGAGCGCTGCGACTATTCTTCCCGGCATCGCGCCGATGTAGGTCCGGCGGTGTCCGCGGATCTCGGCCTCGTCATGCACGCCGCCAAGCGAGATACGGACGTATTTCTTTTCCAGAGCGCGGGCCACGGACCTCGCAATGGAGGTCTTGCCGGTACCGGGAGGGCCGACGAGGCAGATCACCTGTCCGCCCGCCTCGCCCGTAAAGGTCCTGACGGAGAGGAACTCGAGGATCCTCTCTTTTATCTTTTCCATGCCGTAGTGATCCTCCTCGAGGATCTCCTCGGCGCGTTTTATATCGTTGCTGTCCTCCGAGCGCTTGTTCCAGGGGAGATCGAGCAGCGTCTCGATATAGGTGCGCGACACCGTCCCCTCCTGGCTTCCCGAAGGGATCATTTCAAAGCGTTTGATTTCCTTTTCGATCTTTTCGCGGACCTCGTCGGGAGCGTCCAATGCAGCCAGCTGCGCGCGGAACTGCTCCGCGTCGCTCTGCTCGTCCTCTCCGAGCTCCTTTTTGATCTCGCGCATCTGCTCGTGAAGGACGTAATCCTTTTGGTTTTTATCGATGCGCTCCTTGACCTTTTCCTGGATGTCGCGCTGGATAGTGCCTATACTGGCTTCCTTCTCCAGCAGCTCGAGCAGAGCGTCCGCCCGCTGATACTCCGAGCTCATATTCAGGTATTCCTGACGCACGGAGGTCTTGAGCGGAAGCCTGATAAGGATCTGGGCAATGAGCTCCGGCAGATTGCCTATGACGGCTATCTGCTTTTCCTGGGCCTGCGAAAAACCGGGGTTCACTTTGCCGTAATCGGCGGCGGCTTCATTCAGCGAACGCATCATCGCCTCAGAGAGGACCGGGTCTGTGACGTCATTGAAAAAAGGCACCTGCTCGATCTTTCCTGCAAGGTGTCCTCCCTCCAGCTCGAGCGAGGTGATAAGACCTCTCTCGCGGCCCTCCGCAAGAACCCTGATGACGCCTCCGGGCAGCTTCATGAGCTGTTTGACCATACCGATGGTACCGTAGGCCTCGACTTCATCGAGAGTTTCGGGAAGCTTTTCGCTCATACTCGTCTGGCAGGTCATAAAAATATCCTGCCGCAGAGCCATAGACATCTCCGCGGCACGGATCGACTCCGGGCGGTTCACATCGAACTGCACCAGCATCTTTGGCAGCACTACCAGATCTCGCAGTGCTATTACGGGTAATTTCATTTTGTTACCTTAAAGTCAGGCCGGTCGCTCCGACCTGGCTCCCTTTTTCGTGATGGATTTTTTGGCGCTCTCCGGGCTGTCTGTGCGGCGCGTGAGCCTCGCCTTCCCCTCTCCTGTAATCACGTCTTTGGTTATAAGGCACTCTCCGACAGTCTCGTCGGAGGGGATCTCATACATTACATCCAGCATGGCCTTTTCAAGTATGGAACGCAGGCCTCTGGCACCGATCTTTCTCTCGTAGGATTCTCTCGCGATCTCATCAATGGCATCGTCAGAGAAAACGAGCTTCACTCCGTCCATTTCAAGGAGCTTCTGATACTGCTTTGTCAGCGCGTTCTTCGGCTCGGTGAGGATCGCTTTGAGAGCCTTTTCATCCAGACTCTCCAGAGCGACAGTGACGGGCATTCTGCCGATAAACTCGGGGATCAGACCGAATTTGATCAGATCCTGAGGCAGCGCCATGGCAAAAGCCTCTCCTACGGAAAGATGCGCCCTCGCGCGCAGCTCGGCTTTAAAGCCGATGGAATTTGCGCCCATGCGGTCCTCTACGATCTTTTCAAGGCCGTCAAAGGCTCCGCCGCAGATAAAGAGGATGTTGCTCGTGTTGATCTGGAGCATCTCCTGGTGAGGGTGCTTGCGCCCGCCCTGAGGAGGCACGCTCGCGTCGCACCCCTCGATGATCTTGAGGAGAGCCTGCTGCACGCCCTCGCCCGATACGTCACGGGTGATGGAGACGTTCTCGCTCTTTTTCGTGATCTTGTCGATCTCATCGATATAGATGATGCCGACCTGGGCCTTTTCGATATCGTAGTCCGCAGCCTGGATGAGCTTGAGGAGGATGTTTTCCACGTCCTCTCCCACGTATCCCGCCTCAGTCAGCGAGGTGGCGTCGGCGATCGCAAACGGCACCTCGAGAAGCTTGGCTATCGTCTGCGCGAGGTATGTCTTGCCCGAGCCCGTGGGGCCAAGCATAAGGATGTTGCTTTTCTGAAGCTCGACTCCGTCGTAGACAGAGCCGGAATTTACCCTCTTGTAGTGATTGTATACAGCCACCGAGAGGACCTTTTTTGCAGCTTCCTGCCCGATGACATAGTCGTCCAGAAAGGCCTTGATCTCCCTGGGTGATTTCAGGTTTACTTTTCCCTTGAAAGTACCTGCTTTTTCATCCGGCTCCTCATAGAGCATATCCATGCAGAGGCTGACGCAATCGTCGCAGATGTACACGCCGGGTTTTAAGCCGGCTATCATATGCTCTACCTGGTACTGGGGTCTGCCGCAGAATGAGCAGACAGTTTTCTGTGTATTTGGCATAAAAACTCCTGACTGTGTTTTGGTAAATGCGGCCCGTCCGCCGCGCAGATCACCGCGTCGGTGATGCCGTACCTCCGGCAGATCACCGCTTTTCGATCACTG
>CAMOQY010000189.1 GCA_946623295.1 uncultured Lachnospiraceae bacterium
TCCCTTCAAGGACACCTCCGGCCCTTCGATCAATATCCTGATCAAGCTGATGACTGTCGTTTCACTGGTATTTGCGCCTCTGTTCATGGCAGTCGGCGGACTTCTGTAAGAAAAGCGTCTCGGGCAGGACACTGCCTGAGACTTTGTACCCGCCGCTTTTTAGCGGCGGGTTTTCATATTTGATTAACAAATCCGATCGGTTTACAAAGACCTGATTTTATGCTATAAAAAAACATATGTGTAATTAGGACCTGTTTTTCGGGCAGATGTCTGACCCGGTTTTTTTTGAGGACCGTGCCGATCTATGAATTACTATACTTCGATTATAGCTCTCTCCATAATGACTCTTGCTGTACTGTGCATACTGGTGCATGAAAACGGCAGGATCAACAACACGGACAAGAAGCTCTTTTATACCACATATCTTATAATTGCGCTCTCGGCTCTCGCCGAATGGACGGGCCTGAAGCTGAACGGAGTGCAGGATATCCCAAAGTGGCCTCTGCTTGCCGCCAAATGCGCGGACTATATCCTGACTCCGATGTCGGGCTGCGCCATAATAGCGCAGGTCAGCCGCAGCAAGAGATGGAGAAAGCCCCTGATAGTGCTCATCGCCGCGAATACCGTCTTTCAGGTGATCGCGTGCATCTGCGGCTGGATGATACAGATAGACGAACTCAACCGCTATTCGCACGGACCGCTGTACGTGGTCTACGTTGTGGTCTATCTTCTTGTGCTCGCAGCGCTGCTCGTTGAGTTTGCTTTGTATGGCAGAAAGTTCCGCCGGCAGAACAGGGTTTCTCTCTACGCGATAATAACTCTGATCGTAGCGGGGATCGCCGCTCAGGAGTTTTTGGGAAGTGAGTACCGTACCTCATATATCGCGCTTGCGATCGGAGCGGCGCTTCTCTTTATCCACTATTCTGAGTTTGACCAGCTGGCAAAGGATGACAAGCTGCATGAGCAGGATATACTTATCGCTACCGACGCGCTGACGGGACTGCTTAACAGGTATGCCTATGCGCGGACTCTGGAGAGCTATGATGAAAGCGAAAAGCTTCCCGCGGATCTGTGCGCTTTTGCATTCGATATAAACGGTCTCAAAAGAGCCAACGATACCATGGGACACGCGGTAGGTGATGAGCTGATCTGCGGAGCGGCAGAGTGTATCAAGCGTGTTTTCGGGAAGAACGGCAAGTGTTTCCGGACGGGCGGCGATGAGTTCATCGTATTTGCTAAGCTTGGCCGGGAGAAGGCTAAAGAGGCCCAGAAACGGATCCACGCGGAAGCGGCAGGCTGGTCGGGCAAAAAGATCAGCAAGCTGGATCTGGCGTGCGGATATGCCCTGGCAAAGGATCATCCCGGAATCTCGGCAGAAAAGCTTGTGATCGAGGCCGATCAGGCAATGTATACGGAAAAGAAGGTATATTACAGCGAATCCGGGAATGACAGACGGACACGCTGAGCAGCGCGGATCGTTTTCTGTCTTGCCCGAATCGCGCTTTAGTGATAAACTATGAAAAAATCAATAAGAGGTATTCCACATGAGCATTGACGTTTCAAAGTATTCTAATTTTACCGTTCTGGATCACCCGCTTCTTCAGCACAAGATCACGATGCTTCGCGATATTCATACGGGAACGAATCAGTTCCGTACTCTGGTCAGCGAGATCGCCACGCTGATGGGCTATGAGGCCTTCCGCGATCTGCCTACCGAGGATATCGAGGTGGAGACCCCCATCGAGACCTGCCAGTCGCCGGTCATCGCCGGACGCAAGATGGCCATAGTTCCCATCCTGCGCGCCGGACTTGGTATGGTGGACGGCATCCTTACTCTTTCTCCCACGGCCAAGGTCGGACATATCGGACTTTACCGCGACCCTGTGACCCACGAGCCTCACGAGTACTACTGCAAGCTGCCCAGACCTATCGAGCAGCGTCTGATCGTTCTCCTGGATCCCATGCTTGCCACAGGCGGCAGCGCCGTGGATGCTCTGAATCTGATCAAACAGCACGGCGGAAAGAACATCAAGTTTATGTGTATCATCGCCGCTCCCGAGGGAGTTGCCAGAGTCTGCGAGGCCCATCCCGACGTCAAAGTATACGCCGGACATCTGGATCGCGAGCTCAATGAAAATAAATATATCTGCCCGGGACTTGGGGATGCGGGCGACCGTATCTTCGGAACCAAATAGTATCCATACTGTTTATCACGACCCGCCGTTCCGGCGGGTCTTTGACTGTAGAAGGATGGAAAAACCATTCCCGACTAAGTTATGTTGTCAGCGGCGGTAAATGATTAAATAACACCATACTGTAAAGCCGGAAAAGAAATTGCGGTTTTGGATGCCCGGTAATATAATAATAAGGATGGTCAGACTGCACGTTTTACGCAGTTAAAAGCAGATAAGGAGCAACGATATGTCAGAATCGAACGCGATGAAGCTGTACCGCTCGTGGCTTGAAAGCCCGTTTTTTGATGAAGAAACCAAAAAAGAGCTGCAGGCTCTGGCCGGTGATCCCGGCGAGATCGAAGAGCGCTTCTATATGGAGCTGGAATTTGGTACCGCGGGACTGCGCGGCATCATAGGGGCCGGCACAAACCGCATGAATAAGTACACTGTACGCAAGGCCTCGCAGGGCCTGGCTAATTATATCGTAAAGCAGAATGCCGCAAAAAAAGGCGTCGCGATCGCTTTTGACAGCAGGCATTTTTCGCCGGAGTTTGCCAGAGAGGCAGCTTTGACGCTGGCCGCAAACGGGGTGAAGGCCTACCTTTTTGACGCGCTTCGCCCCACGCCCGAGCTCTCGTTTGCCGTAAGGTATCTGGGCGCCACAGCC
>CAMOQY010000190.1 GCA_946623295.1 uncultured Lachnospiraceae bacterium
CCAGATCCTTTTTTGTGAACGTAAAGGGAAGGATCTCGCTCAGCCTGAATTCACGGGTCTCCTCCGGGTTGCCGAGCACCAGTATGAAATCCTGATCGCAGAATTCAGCTATGACCTGGCGGCAGACGCCGCATGGAGTACACATGCGCGCGACCTCGCCCTCGCGGCCTCCGGCTATGGCGATCTTTGCAAAATCGCGCTTGCCGGCGCTGACAGCCTTGAAAAAGGCTACCCGCTCCGCGCACACGGTGGGTGTGTACGTGGCGTTTTCAATATTGCATCCGGTAAAGATATCCCCTTCGGACGTCATGAGAGCGGCGCCGACCTGATAGTGCGAATACGGCGTATAGGCGGACGCCTTGGCGGTGACCGCAAGCTCCATCAGCTCGCGGTCGGAGAGCGCGTCGCAGGGCAGCAGAGCCGCGGCCGAAACGCTCTCGCGAAGAAAGCTCTCGCCGTCTGTCTCTTCCTGGTCCACCCCGAAGTATTCCAGGACAGTGGCCGAGATATCGGCATAGCTGGCCCTGGTCCCGAGGTTCACGCCCTGCCTGACGTGTTTTCCGGTCATGATCATGGGTATGTATTCCCGCGAATGATCCGTGGAAGGAGTGGAGGGATCGCAGCCGTGGTCCGCGGTGATGATCAGGATATCGTCGTCGCGCATATTATCGAGGAAAGTCCCCAGCTGCCTGTCAAAGGCGCTCATCGCGGCAGCGTATCCGGCCACGTCATTGCGGTGGCCGTATTTCATATCGAAATCCACCAGATTTACAAAACAAAGGCCGTTGAAATCACGGTCCTGCATACGGAGCGTGATCTCCATGCCCTCATCATTGCAGGTGGTGCGGTTCATCTCGGAAACGCTCTTTCCGGCGAATATATCGTAGATCTTGCCGACGGAGAGGGTATCGTATCCGGCTTTTTTGAGCAGGTCGAGCATGGTATCGCGCGGCGGGGTCAGCGAAAAATCGTGCCTGCGGGCAGTGCGCACATAGGGGTATTCGCCGGTAAAGGGCCTCGCGATGACGCGTCCTACGGCGTGCTCGCCCTGCAGGATCTCACGCGCGATCTCGCAGTATCTGTACAGCTCCTCTACGGGGACGACATCCTCGTGCGCGGCGATCTGAAAGACCGAATCCGCGGAAGTGTAGACTATCAGCGCTCCCGTGGCTGCGTGCTCCCGGCCGTAATCCCTGATGACGTCGGTGCCTGAATAGGGCTTGTTGCACAGGACCTTGCGCCCGGTGCGGCGCTCGAATTCCCCGATGACTTCAGCGGGAAAACCGTCGGGATACGTGGGCATCGCTTTGGGCGACGTAAGCCCGGCGATCTCCCAGTGCCCGGTGGTGGTGTCCTTGCCCATGCTGCGCTCTGCCATCCGCGCTACAGTTCCCGCGGGACGATCGACTCCGCCGCCGACTCCCTCGATATTAAACAGGCCGAGGCGCCTGAGGTTAGGGCAGTAAAAATTTTCGTGATCTCTGATCGCGCCGAGGGTGTTGCTTCCCTCATCGTGCCAGAGAGCGGCGTCGGGCAGCTCGCCCACGCCCATACTGTCGAGAACTATGATAAATGCTCTTTTTTTCATATAAATCAGACCTCGTTCCGGCGCAGCGCACCTGCGGCAGGATCATCTGCCCGGGCGCGGAAGCGCTCCGGTATTTTTACGCTATCTCCAGCGCTACCTCCATCATTGCGGTAAAGGAATTCTGGCGCTCCTCGGCAGTGGTGTTTTCCTCGGGATAGACAAAGGAGTCGCTGACCGTGCAGATGCACAGCGCCCTCTTGCCGGCTCTGGCCGCGTTGCAGTAGAGGGCCGCCGACTCCATCTCCACGCCGAGCACGCCCACCTTTGACCAGAGCGGGCAGACGTCCTGCTCGTCGTAAAAGATGTCAGACGAGTAGATATTGCCGACCTTGTAGCGCAGGCCTTTTTTTTCGCACTCATCGGCCGCGCGCCTCAGCAGCTCAAAGTCCGCTATCGGGGCAAAGGTCCCCGGCAGACCGTACTGGCCCGCGTAATTCCCGTTTGTGCAGGCTCCCATGGCGAGGATGATATCGCGCACGTGGAGCTCGGGGCTGTAGGCGCCGCACGAGCCGACGCGGATTATCTGCTTTACGTCGTAGAAATTGAACAGCTCATAGGAGTAGATGCCGATCGCGGGCTGACCCATGCCGGAGGCCATGACCGAGACCCTCTTGCCCTTGTAGTATCCGGTGTAGCCCTGTACTCCGCGGACGTTGTTGACGAGCACTGCATCGGTAAGAAAATTCTCGGCAATGAACTTCGAGCGGAGCGGATCTCCCGGCATCAGGACGGTATCGGCGAAATCGCCGGCTTTTGCTTCTATGTGGGGTGTGGGTATTTTGCTCATACTGCCTCCTTACTGAGCTTTTGCTATCTTGACTATGCGGCTGGTGCCCAGGCGCGACGCCCCGAGTTCGATGAATTTCTCAGCGTCTTCCAGAGAACTGATGCCGCCTGCCGCCTTGATCTTTACGCCGGGTCCGATATTTTCGGCAAAAAGCTTCACGTCTTCAAATGTGGCTCCCGCCTTGGAAAAACCGGTGGATGTCTTTATATAGTCCGCGCCGGCCTGCGAAACGAGGCGGCACATGGTTACCTTCTCCTCCTCGGTGAGCAGGCAGGTCTCGATGATGACCTTGAGGATCTTGCTGCCGCAGGCTTTCTTGAGCTGTCTGATCTCATCAAGGACGTAATCCTCATTTCCCGCGCGCAGCTCGCCGATATTGATCACCATATCGATCTCGTCGGCGCCGTTTTTCAGCGCGTCCTCCGTCTCATAGAGCTTTACAGCCGTGGTGTTGTAGCCGTTTGG
>CAMOQY010000191.1 GCA_946623295.1 uncultured Lachnospiraceae bacterium
CGCCAAACTTTCTGTCGCTGATAAGCACTCCTCCGTCGGCTCCCATATATACGGCTTCCCTGATGACGGCAAGTGCGGCCGGCGGTCCCATGGACACGACCCTGACCGAGCCTCCGAACTTTTCGCGGAGTCTGAGCGCCGTTTCAAGCGCATACAGATCATAGGGATTCATCTTTGAGGCTACACCGTCGCGGATCAGTGTACCGGTCTCGGGATCGACGTTCACCTGCGTAGTTCCGGGGACCTGTTTTATACACACTATAATATTCATAGCTCCCTCTCCTTTCCGATATCAGCAGCTCATCGCGCAGACCATGCCGCTGAGAAGATCCGCTCCTGAATTGCTGCCTACGGCGAGCAGCCTGTCCGCCGCCTTTTCCAGCTCGTCAGTACTTTCCGCGAAACAGACGTCTTCAAAAAGTGTAAAGATCCCGCCGCGGATCACCGCGTCCAGATAGGCGCAGCTTATCCTGCAGGTCCGCTCATGCATGGATCTCTGCAGACGCGAGGTCACCGGCCGAAGCTCTCCGGCCCGGTCCAGTCTGTGGATGCCCATATAAAGCCAGCCGGTCACGAAGTCGTCACCCGAGGGCGTCAGTCCAGGTCCGAGACCCGTTATATCAAAAAGAGCGTCCTCAATTTTTCTGCTGCCGATAATGCTCTTGGCCGCCGCGGAATACTTCGTCTCCGCAAAATCCGGTCCGGCCAGGCTCTTAAGCACGCCTCTGTCGGTGCCGCGGAGTTTTTCTCCGGCTATCCGAACAAACGCGGTGCCATCTAACGGTTTTCCTGCCGCAGTCTCCTTTTTCCGGCGCGGCACGAGCGATAAGCGCAGTCCGCTGCCGTCCCGCAGGATCGAAAGCGAATCGCCGGATATCGTGACTCTGTGATATTCACTGATACCGGACCGGCGGATGACCGCCTCGCAGTCATCGAGAGCGATACCGAAGGGTATGCTGCCGTATTCGCTGCCGTGAATCATAAGAAGCCCGTGCGATGGCGTCTCCAGATATATGCCGTGCGAAAATACTCCTTCTATCTCCGCGGTCACGACAGGAGGAAAAGTCTCCGTAAGCTCATAGCTCAGATAACCTTCCGCATCATATATCATTTGCCCGTTTCCTTCAGATGCCTGTAGGTCTCCCTCGCGATCCCAAGCTCCTCGTTTGCGGCTATGACCTGGACCTTTACGGGGGAGTCGGGCGACGAGATATATCCGCTGCCGCGGGTGCGCATATTTGCTTCCCGGTCCAGCTCCACGCCCATGTGTGACAGTCTTTCGCAGACCATTCCGCGCACGGTGGCTGAATTCTCTCCTATCCCGCCGGTAAAGACCAGCTTGTCCAGCCCGCCCAGCTCCGCGTAAAACGCGCCGATATACCTGACGATAGCGGTAACAAAGACATTGATAGCCAGCTGAGCCCTCTCATTTCCCGCTTCCGCAGCCTCCTGAATCTCCCTCAGATCATTGCTGACGCCGGAGATACCCAGCATGCCGCCGCGCTTTTCAAGGCCTTCCATGACTTCTTTAAGACTCATCCCCTGGTCCAGAAGGAAAGGCACCGTGTAAGGATCCGTATCTCCGCAGCGGTTCGCGTGGGGAACTCCCGTCTGCAGTGAGAATCCGAAGCTGGTGTCATAGCTTTTTCCGTCCTTTATGGCGCAGATCGAGCAGCTCCCTCCGAGGTGGCAGCCGATGATACGCGGGAAATCCCCGTCGCGGCGCGCCTCCTGGGACACATACGCAAAGGACGCTCCGTGATAGCCGTTCTTTGCCAGACCGTATTTCTCGTACCACTCATAGGGCAGCGAATAAAGCCTGTTTTCAAGCGGCACGGTGCTGTGAAACGACGTTTCAAACACGCCGATCATGGGGGTGTCCGGCAGAATGCTCCGGAACTGATCTATTGCGGAGATATAAGCTGAGTTGTGTACGGGAGCGATAAAGAGATAATCTCTCATTCCCTGCATGACCTCGTCTGTCAGCAGCACGGTTCCGTTAAAGCCCTTTGAGACGACGGTCTTGAAGCCGACCGCCTCAACCTCGTTTACGGAAGAAAGCACGCCGCGCTCCGCGCCGCACATGTCCTCCAGAAACATGCTTATGCCGTCGACGTAGCTGCCCAGAGGGACCGACGGCAGGCTTCTTTCCTGCCCGTTCATATCGTTTTTATAACGATAGATGCCGTCCTGCGAGCCGATCCTCTCGATCCTTGCCTCGCAGAGCACTTCTTCCTGCGGCATACGGTAGAGCTTGAATTTTAACGACGTCGAACCGACGTTGCTGATAAGGACATACATGTTATCTCTCCTCTTTTTCACTGAGTATTGCAGGCACCTCCGGCGGCACGCTTGCTCTACCCCACGCGCCGCGCCAATACTTTTATCATTTTTGATGCACGCGAAGCTGGTTGGCTGGCTTTCTAAATCAGCGCGCTCGGCTTCTAAAAAGCTCGAAAACGCAAAACTCGCTTCGCTCAGACAGTTGCGTTTTCATCGCTTTTCTTTACGAAGCCTTCGCTGCTGATTTGACGAAAGCGCCAAAGGCTTCGCTTAGCATCAGTAAATGATGAACGTAAGGTCGCGCGCTGCATTATTTGCATTTTACGCGGAGTATTGCAGGCCACCTCGTAGGCGGTACTTCTTCGACCGCCGGTGCTTAGCGAATTCAAGCGCAGCGATGAATGAGCTTAGCATCCGCTGCGGGAGAAGGTAGCGCAAGCGTGCCGCCGGAGGTGCCTGCAATACTCGACGTAGGTTAAAAACGTGTTATCTCTGCACGCGGCCGGAACCGGAACCGCCGGCAAGAGCCTCGACCTCAGC
>CAMOQY010000192.1 GCA_946623295.1 uncultured Lachnospiraceae bacterium
CGTTGTATTCGAGGGACTCGGGGATGGTGACCTTGAGCAGCCTGTCGGCGGCTATGCTCTTATGGTCAAAAATGGGCAGCGCCGCGATCAGGAAATAGAGTACCGCCAGTCCGATCAGGATACAGACGCCATAGCCCAGATACCCCATACCGAAGGCGATGCCGGACGCCATGGCGATCAGTATCGAGGCGATCTCCTCGGAGGAGCCCTGCGCCGAACGGAAACGGATCAGTCCGAACGCGCCGCCGATGGCGACTCCGGCGCCGATATTGCCGTTTACAAATGTGATGACCGACGCGACCATCAGCGGAAGCAGTGTCGTCACGAGATAAAATCTGCGGGTGGATCTGACCCTGAAGGAAATGATCCAGGAATATATGAGGCCGGCGACAAGCGTCACTGCAGCCATCAGAAAGAACTCGCCGGGTGTTACCGTAGTAGAATAGATCGAATCAAACATTTTTTCTCTCCTTACCGTTTATTATGAGGCTTTTACCCGCAGCAGCTGCTGCCTGTAGGCTTCGCCGTATTTTGAAAAAATTCCCTTGTATATCCTGCCGTTCGAGAGGATCTCTGCCAGCCACAGCGGCATGGCCTGCTGTATCTTGATCTCCATTATGGAGCCGCCGTCGCCCAGCAGCGAGATCCCGTCCATGGAATGCCTCAGATCCAGATGCTCCATCCGGTACCGGGGATTGTCATCTATAGTCAGGCGCAGGTCTCCTCCCGGCTCGAAGTACGCCGTCCGGTCGTAGATGATGAGACAGGAAGGTACGAGCGTATCGTAAAAATCTCTGAAGGTCGTGATCTCATCGTTGATCTGGCCCGGTCCGCAGATATCTCCCTCCCGTTCAAAAAACTTGTTGACCAGAGGGATCGTAGTCTGCACGCGTCTTTTGTAGACTATTCCGTAAGCCTTGCGCTTGAGCTCCAGAAATACGGGCGAGCTGTCTGTAGCCAGACCGTAGGAGCGGAGCCGGATCTTTTCCTTGAATGCCGGTTTATCCACCGAGGTCCTGATCAGCCGGTAGTCCGGCGTGTCATAGTAGAGAGAGGCTATGGACGTAAGTCCAAACTGATCCACCTCCATATGGTCCTTAAGTTTCTCGCGCATATAAGCTGTCTGCTCTGCATTCAGGATGTACTTCAGCTCGTATCTTTTCATCACCACGATCGGTTTGTTTTTGTCCGTCGTGGTAGGGGCTGCAGGTGACTGATTCATAGCTCCGCCTCCTTACAGGTCTATCTGAAGCGTGAACGTATGATTTCTGACAAAAGCTCTGGCCCTGCCGTCCATCTGTTCCACGGCCTGCTTTACATAAGAGAGGCCAAGTCCGTTCCTGCCCTCGGGCGCGTTTTCGAGCGTCGTGAAGCGGTCAAAGACCTGATCCGCCTCCCCGTCGGGAAGATCCGCGGCGTTGCTCCAGACCATTCTGACGCGGTCGCCTTTTTTGCTCAGAGAAAACTGCGCGCTGCCCTTTGCATATCTCAGGGCGTTTTCGATCAGCTCCTCCAGGATCCCCTTCATGACCTCTCTGTTTGCGTTGATGCTGACGCGGTCTATGGTCTTGACAAGCTCGATGCCTTTTTCCGTCAGCTTCTCGCCGTACGCCCCGAGCACTTCCTCCGCGAGCGCCGACAGATCCAGAGCCGTCTCATTCTGCGGTTCGCTGTAGATCGCAAATCTGCCGAGCTCCTTGACGATGGTGTTCATTTTCCTCACCTGGCGGTGTATCGATCTCGTTTCGTCGGACGGGCCTTCCGCGCGCTCGATGAGCTCCACGTCGGCGTTTATCACGGTAAGCGGAAGACCGAATTCCTGCTCCGCCTGGCTGAGGAATATTTTCTGTCTGCGGTCCGCCTGCTCCAGAGGCGAGAAAAGCCTGCGGCCTGCTATCTTAAGTATGACAAAGCTCAGCAGCACACCGGCTATCGTACCGCAGACCGAGAGGATCAGCGTTCTGTACACGCCCTGCATCTCTCTGCCCTGGTCGATCACCGTGACCATCGTCGTGCCCTGACGGTCATACACTCTGTAGCGGTATGTTCCGGAGGTCCATCCCGTGGTCCTTCCTTTTAGCGAAGCCGCCCATTCCTTTGCCGTTTCCTCATCAAACGACGAGATATTGAAGGCTGTCAGCGTTACATTTCCGGAGGCGTCTATGGCTGCGGTAAAATACCTCAGTGATTTGCCGATCTCCGGTGATTCGGGTCCCATCGGCCCGAAACCGCCGCGGTCAAAGACAAAGCCGCCCGCGTTTTCCTGAGCAGGATGCGTGCCTCTGGCAAAGCCGCCCTGATCGTTCGCGATCATTTCGGTGACTCTGTCGGCATCCTCGGCCGCTACTGTAAAGTTCAGTACGTTTATGACGCCGAGGAGTACGAGAAGCGATGCGAAGACCGCCAGTACCGCGTAAAGCGTAAATTTATTTTGTGCTTTCTTCATCTGCCGTCTCTCCTTCTCCTGTTATAATCTCCGCGTCTGCGTGTGCGCCGGTCGCTGGCTTACCGGCTGGCGCGATGTCTTTTGCTTCGCTATCAGGCGCTTTTCCGGCTGGTGCGCCATCTTTTGCCTCGCTATCCGGCGCTTTGCCGGCTGGCGCACTTTTTTCGGCCTCGCTATCTGTTGCTTTTCCGGCCGGCGCGCCATCTTCTGCCTCGCTATCCGGCGCTTTGCCGGCTGGCGCGCCATCTTTTACCTCGCTATCAGGCGCTTTTCCGGCTGGCTCGACATCTCCTGCCT
>CAMOQY010000193.1 GCA_946623295.1 uncultured Lachnospiraceae bacterium
TCGGATCGCGCGCGAGCATGACGGCAGTGCCGTGATCTCCCACTGTCCCTGAAACGAGCACCTTATCACCGACCCTGATCGCCGCCGGAGTCAGTCCGGGGCAGACGAGAGTCCCTATTCCCGATGTATTGATAAAGATACCGTCGCCCTTACCGCGCTCGACAACTTTCGTATCTCCGGTGACGACCTCCACGCCAGCCTGCTTTGCGGCAGCGCCGACAGAATCTATGATCCTGCGCAGATCATCCGCAGGAAGGCCCTCTTCTATGATCAGTGAAAGACTGAGATACCTCGGACGGCCTCCGGCCATCGCCACATCATTCACCGTGCCGCAGACGGAAAGCTTGCCTATGTCGCCGCCCGGGAAAAAGTACGGGTCCACGACAAAGCTGTCTGTGGAAAAAACAAGTCTCTCTCCGCCATCCATGACCGCCCCGTCCCCGAGCTGGCTGAGCGCCGGATTTCCGAGCACCGGCAGTATGATCTCATCTATAAGCGAGGATGTTTTCTTTCCTCCGCTGCCGTAATCAAGTGTTATTACTTCCTGCATGCAAACCTCTTATCTCTATTAAAAAAATGATATATGACCTATAAAGAACGTACCGCCGAGGCACTTACACCCGCCTGTATTTATAGGCCGCGGCGCAGGCGCCCTCTCCCGAGACCATGCACGGTCCGACCGGATCCTCGGGAGTGCAGCGTCCGCCAAACATCGGACACTTCTCCGGCTCAAGCTGTCCTTTTATCACGTCGCCGCAGCGGCAAAGAGCAGGGCTCTCCTTTTCCTCGAAAACCATATCAAACCTGCGCCTTGCGTCAAACTCCGCGTACCCGGACCGGATCGCAAGCCCGCTTTCCCTGATCAGCCCGAGGCCTCTCCAGCGCGTATCGCACGGCTCAAAGACCTCACTCATCATCTTCAGCGCCAGAGGATTGCCGTGCGGATGTACGAGCCTGCTGTATTCGTTTTTCAAAACCGCGCGTCCCTCAGCGATCTGCCGCATCAGCCCGTAGATCCCGAGCCATATATCCTCAGGCTCAAAGCCGGTAATTACCGACGGGATATTGTACTCCTCTGTAAGAAACCTGAAGCCGTCCTCGCCGATAATTACGGCTACGTGACCCGGTACGATAAAACCCTGCACGTTGAAATCCGGATCGGCTATCAGCGCGCGCAGAGACGGCTCCACCAGCTTAAGCATCGAAAAGACAGAGAAGTTTGACAGCGAGCGCATCGCAGCGGTCTTTATGGCCGCAGCCGTACCGGGGGCGGTAGTCTCAAAGCCCGCCCCGAGAAAAACCACCTGTTTTTCGGGCGTTGAAGCCGCGATCTCCACGGCATCCACAGGAGAATAGACGATACGGACATCCGCGCCAAGCGCTCTGCGGCGGGCGAGATTATCCCCGGGCCTGCTCCCCGGCACACGGATCATATCTCCGTATGTGGCGATAATGATCCCGGGACGCATGGAAAGCTCGAGGAAAGCGTCGATCTCCTCCTGCACCGTGACGCACACGGGGCAGCCGGGGCCGGAAAGCAGACGGATATTTCCCGGCAAAAGCGACTTGATCCCCGCCTTCGCTATGGACATCGTGTGCGTGCCGCAGACCTCCATGAGATTGATATCTCCCACAGCGGCTCCCTCTATGTATTCAAGGATTTCTTTCTTTTCAAAATCGTTCATCCGTTTTCAGTCTCAGATCGGAATCAGACCTCGCCAAGGGCTTCTTCCAGCTCCTTCCAGCTCTCGATATCCTCCAGCGCCTGCTCGCGGCTAAGCCGCTCTATCGCAAAGCCCGCGTGGACCATAACGTATTCGCCGACCTTCGGCTCGGGAATAAAATCAAGCCTGACCGCGCGCCGGATCGTCTCATACTCTCCCACGCCGTCGACTCCGTTTACTTCTATCAGTTTAAGCGGTACAGCAAGACACATTTTATATCCTCCGTATCGATGCCGCGTTCACCACGGAGGCAAACACACATCTGTCTATATAATATTCCTGCGCCATGACTTCCGGCGCCGGCAAAAGCGGTCACCACAGATCCTTATTCATAAGTGCCGCTGCGATCATGAGCTGACCAAGGCTCAGCCCCTCGTCGCCGCAGGATACACGGTGGTGATGATAGACCTTCAGGCCGAGCCTGCGAAGCTTATCCGGCAGTCTCTCCATAATGTACATATTGTTGAAGGTACCTCCCGAGAGCACCACCCGGTGGAGCGCGGTGTCTGCCGCGATATACCCCGCCATCTCAGCGGCAGCACCTACGATCGTATTCATAAAAGCCGCCGCAAGCTCTGACGTATCCGCACCTGACGCGCTCTCCTGCGCGATCTGCCGGATCATCGGCCGCCAGTTCAGGATGTACCTCCCATTCTTATTTATTATATCATATTCCAGTTCTCTGTCTGAAGCGGTCGCGGCTGCCTCAAGCAGTATCGCTCCCTGCCCCTCGTAGCTGGCCTCGCGTTTGATACCGAGGATCGCGGCTACGCCGTCAAAAAGTCTTCCCATACCTGAGGATCTGGGGGTGTTGATCCCGAGACTCAGTTGGCTCTTCACAAGCCTGACCTTTTCCCCGGGGAAAAGCGCTCCGCAGATACTCTCATCCGCTCCGGAGTCTATTAGCAACGAAAGACCCATCCTCCAGAGCTCACGCGTGACAAGATCGCCGCCGGGAAGCCGCATATACGCAAGATATCCCTTGCGGTGGTAGTGCGTGTATCCTCC
>CAMOQY010000194.1 GCA_946623295.1 uncultured Lachnospiraceae bacterium
GCGGCGCTAACGCTTTTTGACGGTGAAAAGCAGCTGATGGGCACAAAAGGAGAGATCCAGATCAACGAAGACTCGATCTCCGGTATTCCCGCGATGTGCCTTGGCCGTATCGCCGGAAGATCCGGCCGCCCGCTCACCCTTGAAATAGATTTTGCACCTGCTCTCACCCGGGAAGAGCTGAGCGAAGCAGCCTCCTGCGGAAGCCTTGACGGAGTTTTTCCTTCAAAGCTGGCCTCGCTGCTTGCGGCAGATCCCGATCCCGCAAAAGCGGCAAAGTCAATGCTTGTAAAGATCAAAGGGACTACGGGCTTTGAAAATGCCCACGTCACCAGCGGCGGCGTAGCTCTCTCCGGGATCGATCCGTATACGATGGAGTCAAAACTTGTCAAAGGCCTTTATTTTGCGGGAGAGATCATGGATGTGGACGGACTGTGCGGAGGCTACAATCTGCACTTTGCCTGGGCCAGCGGCGTGATGGCGGGCTTCAGCGCTGCCACCGGAGGCAGATACCTTTACGGCGGAACGGACGAGGCGCACAGCGCCCTTTTCAAAAAATGCATGACAGGGAGCCGCAGGAGCTGATGAAAAGATTGATCGTATCAGATCTTAAACTGGACCCCTTTGCTCCCGAAAGCGACCTTATAAGGCTGCTTTCGCGCGAGGGAATACGGTGCGGCGAAGGTGATTATACCGTAATACGCAAATCGCTGGATGCAAGAGACAAATCGGCGATCCGATACATATACACGGTGGCCATGAAGGAAGGCTTCAGGCCGTCGGGAAGGCTCGGCAGGCACTGCTCCTATACGGAGATAAAAAGCTACAGACCTCCGGAAAACGGAGACCGCACGGCTGAGGGCAGGCATGTGATAGCAGGCGCCGGCCCCGCCGGGCTCTTTGCCGGACTTCTGCTTGCACAGAAGGGCTACAGACCGCTCATCATCGAGCGCGGAAGCGATGTGGACAAACGGAGCCGCGACGTTGCGCGGTTCTGGGAGAGCGGCGGAGCACCCGATCCCGACTCCAACGTGTGCTTCGGCGAGGGCGGAGCAGGGACTTTTTCCGACGGCAAGCTGACGACCGGAGTAAAGGATGAGGCCGGACGTGAGGCTTTTGTGCTCGATACCTTTGTCCGGATGGGAGCGGATCCCTCGATAGCATCCTGGTACAGACCTCATATCGGGACGGATGTTCTGAGAGATGTCATCCGCAATCTGAGGCATGAGATCATCCGCCTCGGAGGTGAATTTGCCTTTGAAACAAAGCTTTCCGATATACAGGAAGGGCGCGGACCTCTCCGCATCACTCTGATATCGGACGGCCGGGAATACAGCATTGACTGCGCTTCGCTGATCCTCGCGGTCGGCCACAGCGCCAGGGATACCTACGAGATGCTCTGCTCCCGCGGAGCTCTCATGCAGCCAAAGGCTTTTGCGGTGGGCGTAAGGATCGAACATCCGCAGGATATGATACAGCTTGCTCAGTACGGCTGCGTTGACTACGAGCATTTCCCTGTTGCCGACTACAGGCTCACCGGTAAAAGCTCTGACGGCAGAGGCGTATACAGCTTCTGCATGTGCCCCGGCGGATCGGTCGTGAATTCCTCGAGCGAGGAGGGCGGCGTCTGTGTCAATGGCATGAGCGGCAGCCGCAGGGACGGAAGAAACGCAAACAGCGCGATAATCATCTCTGTCAGCCCACGTGACTTTAACGGCGACGGGCCGCTCAGCGGAGTCGGCTTTCAGAGGGAGCTTGAGAAAAGAGCCTTTGCCGAGGGCGGCGGAAGGATACCCCTGCAGCTATTCGGAGATTTTGTATCGGGAAGGGTCTCGGATGCGGTAGAAAACGTCATTCCAGATATCTGCGGAGGCTGGAGCTTTGGCCGTGTAGACAGGATCTTTGAGCCGGAGCTGAAAAAAGGCCTCGCCGAAGGTATTGCAGCCTTCGGACGCCGTATCAGGGGCTTTGACCGCAGCGACGCTGTGCTGACCGGAGTGGAGGGCAGGACGTCGTCGCCGGTAAGGATCCTGCGCGATGAGCATTTTGAAAGCAATATCAAGGGACTTTTCCCCTGCGGCGAGGGTGCCGGCTATGCGGGAGGCATCACCTCCGCAGCCATGGACGGCATGAGGGTCGCCGAGGAAATAATAAGGAGATACAGACCATGTTGACTGAAGATGATATAAAACGTATCAACGAGCTTTACCACAAACGCAAGGAAGGGCTTGCAAGCGATGAGGAGATCGCCGAGCACGACGGCCTCAGACAGCGTTATATTGCAGCGATACGCGAGAACCTCCGCGGCAGTCTGGACGCTACCACGGTCGTCTATCCTGACGGCAGCAGGGTTAATCTCGGTGAAAAATACGGAAAAAACAGGAAGAATCTGAAAAGCTGATGAGAGAACTTGACCCGAAGGGCGAGGCCCTTCTCCAAAAAGATTATACGGAAAAGGTAAGAGAGCTTGTTGCAGAGCGCAGCAAAAGGCTCGGGCGGCCTCTTTACGCGCATATATCCACTTTCGGCTGCCAGATGAACGCGAGAGATTCGGAAAAGCTCATGGGCATTCTGCTTGAGGCCGGTTTTGTCGAGTCAGACACCGAAGAAGCCGATCTCATCCTGTACAATACCTGCACCGTACGTGAGAATGCCAACGAGCGCGTCTACGGGCGCCTCGGTCACATG
>CAMOQY010000195.1 GCA_946623295.1 uncultured Lachnospiraceae bacterium
CCGGGGGCAGGACTCAGGGGAGCTTTTTCCGTTGAAGCTTCTTCGGCCATGTCGGAGTCCGCACTCAGGGGAACTTTTTCTGTTGAAAGCTCGTCGGCTGAGCCGGGGGCAGGACTCAGGGGAGCTTTTTCCGTTGAAGCTTCTTCGGCCATGTCGGGGGCTGCACTCAGGGGAACTTTTTCTGTTGAAAGCTCGTCGGCCGGGCCGGTTTCGTTTCCGGCGTCCGGCGATATTTTTTCAGGTGATCCTGCATAAACTGCGCCGCTTCCGGAGGAAGGCGAAGTCTCATCCGCCTGCGGGTCCGTATTGAAGAAATGCTCCATGGAAAGGCGCCATCTTTCCCTCCCTCCGTCGATCCTCGGAACAGCAGTCCTGTGACCGCTGCCTGCGGAAAGAAAGCGGCCCGCAGCCTCAGGTTCACCAATCGTGGCCGAAAGGCCGATGCGCCTCGGATCGCAGCCTGCCAGTGCGCAGAGCCTTTCTATCAGGCAGAAGGTCTGCATACCGCGGTCGCCGCGAAGGAGCGAGTGTATCTCGTCGATCACGATAAAACGCAGATCTCCAAACAGCGACGGGATCTCCATGTGTTTATTTATCAGCAGCGATTCCAGCGACTCCGGCGTGATCTGGAGAATGCCGGATGGTTTTCGCAGCAGTTTGCTCTTTTGGGTCTGCGAGACATCCCCGTGCCATCTCCAGACCGGTATCCCTGCGTCAGCGCACAGCTCCGTGAGTCTTCCGAACTGATCGTTTATCAGCGCTTTGAGCGGAGCTATATAAAGGGCGCCGACACTTTGCGGCGGGTCCTCCTCCATAAGCGTGATGATAGGAAAAAAAGCAGCCTCTGTCTTTCCCGACGCTGTAGATGCGGTAAGCAAAAGATCGTCATTTGAGCCGAATATCACATCCCCCGCAGCATTCTGCACAGCCCGCAGGCTCTGCCAGCCGCTGCGGTAGATATAGTCCTGTATAAATGGTGAATACCTGTCAAAAACGTCCATTTTTTAATCTCACATCATGCGCGGCCCATGCCCGCGATTCTCAGATCATCGATCTTGTCCGCATACCTGACAACCGCATCCGCGCTCAGACAATGCCCCGGTCCCCGGATCACCGGCGCGAGCGAACAACCGGACAAATCTCGACCTCTCGCCCGGATCACCGGCGCGAGCGAATAACCTGACAAATCTCGACCTCTCGCCCGGATCATGCCCCAAGTTCCCGGATCACCGGCGCAGACGCGTACCAGACAATTACGCCAGCACTCAAACAATTTCTACGATTCCCGGACCGCTGGCCTCGTACGCATATCAGCCAATTTTGCCTGCACTCAAATAGTAAATTCCGCGAAATCCGCTCCCCGCTCCTCAGAAATCGCCCCAGACTGTGCAAAAGAAAAATCATCCGACTGCATAAGCGCCTCCAGGGTCAGATCCGGATTCTGCCAGAGCAGATCCAGAAGCTCGATAAAGTCCCTTATCACCTCGCGCGGGGTGATATTCTGATCGGCTCCTATCCTGCCGTACTCCGTCCTGATAAATGACGCCAGATCCTCCGTTCCTATCCGCGCCGTATAGCCGTA
Organism: uncultured Lachnospiraceae bacterium; assembly: GCA_946623295.1. Lineage (GTDB taxonomy): Bacteria > Bacillota > Clostridia > Lachnospirales > Lachnospiraceae > UBA3774. The sequence continues at coordinate 1,583 of CAMOQY010000195.1, forward strand.
CAGATCAGAGTGCATGGCGGAAAGCTTTTCGCACAAAACCAGCATTTCCTCGGCGGTGAGCGGCTCCAGGCGTATCACAGGCGCCAGCAGGTCTCTGGCTCCGGGGCGCGAAAACCTGCCCTCGGCCAGGCGCGAGCGCAGCGCTTCATAGCTGTAGATCCCGCGACGCTTGTCCTCCATGGCCTGCGGCGTGCATCCCATGATGATCCCGAGGTACCTGGCCTTGCCCTGAAGAGTGTCATTGTACATGGTAAGGAGCTTTTCATAATTGTACTGGCGGGTGATTGCGTTGGGGATCTTATATATGTTTACGAGCTCGTCCACCATTATCATCATTCCCGAGTATCCGGCCAGACGGAAAAATACCGCAAAAAGTTTGAGGTAGTCATACCAGTCGTCGTCTGAGATGATGATATTTATCCCGAGCGACTCTTTCGCTTCGCTTTTTAGCGCGTATTCTCCGCGGAACCACCGGATGACCTTTGCTTTTGTCAGGTCGTCACCTTCCAGATACGCGTGATAGTATGCCGACAGGAGCCGTGCGAACTCAAATCCGTGCACCAGCTCGCTTATCGAGGACGTCACCTCGTATATCCGCCTGTCCACAGCACCCGAAAGCGCGGGATCGCCCGGCGCAAGTCCGCTTGCCGCAGCCTCCTCGCTCTGGATCGCGCTGATCCAGCGGTCCAGGACCAGCGGGAGCGCTCCCCCCTCGGGGCGGGTTTTTGTGGACAGATTGCCAATCAGCTCCCTGTAGGTTGCAAGCCCCTGCCCCCTCGTACCCTGAAGCCGCCTTTCCGGAGAAAGATCCGCGTCAGCAACTATAAAACCGCGGTCCATCACGTAATTGCGGATCGTCTGGAGCAGGAAACTCTTGCCCGAGCCATACCTGCCGACTATAAATCTGAACGAGGCTCCGCCCTCTTCGATTATATCCACATCGTGCAGGAGCGCTTCGATCTCATTTTTCCTGCCGACCGTTACATACGGCAGCCCCACTCTGGGGACTACGCCGCCCTTAAGTGAATTCAGCACGGTCTGTGCAATGCGCTTTGGCGCTTTTTTGTTTATATCGCTCATATCACCCCTCCGTCC
>CAMOQY010000196.1 GCA_946623295.1 uncultured Lachnospiraceae bacterium
GCAATACTTATCTATCATCATGGCAATGGCTTTTACCGGAAGCGGCTGCATGAAATGCTCGAAAGTAGCGATAAAGGTATCGCCTTGATAATAACCGTTCATGGTGTAGAAGTTGATCTTGTTGATATTAGAGCACGCGTAGTCGGGGTCGCTCATCATGCCAAAATGCTCCCAGATTATTTCCTTGCGAAGCCGCACGTTCAGAATTGTAAAATCGGGATGGACTGTTCCAAATCCGTCGAGATAGCAGGGATGCTCGTATTTATATGGAATGCCTCGGTCAAAGAGCTCATTTGCTATGATCAGCTCAGTCTTTGATCGGACGTATTCACCCTTTTTGGTTATGAGCCCAAGATTGGTGCAGTCATAGGAGCTGCCGGCATATTCCTCCGAAAGCCACTCGGCGATATATTCATCGTCAGGCTGTTCTATGGGGCAGACCAGCTTTTGCCGTTCTCTGCTCAGCTTTTTGTAGATAGTTTCAGGGGTTTGTGATATCACACGTGACAGGTAATCATTGGCTGCGTCCTGCTCGGCGCGGATAGCCTTTATTACCTTCTGATCGTAGGATTTCTGAGCCAGACGGCAAATGGCGGAAGTATCCTTTAAGGGTATGTAGGACGGCACGCCATCGTGCTGCGCATAGAAGTAGGGGCGATCGTTCCTGGTGCAGATACGCAGACTGCCTTCGGGCATGATCCCGCGTCCCGCGAGTATTTTGGCGTATTCATCAAGCTGCGTAAGGCGCTCGGCAAGAAGGTTTCTAATTTCTTCAGTTAAAGCAGTTCCGTGATTTTTCATAGTATAGCTCCATTCTTTTTATTATGATTTTGCTGCATATGCAGCATAAAAGTGACTGTTCGTCACAGAAAAACGTGGATTATCCGGGTGGGGAAAACACGCGAAATATGCCGTCAGCAGCCAAAGGGCCGGGGCGGCGCAAAAAGAATACTCTGATCCGTGAGTGCCTGAGATGGACGCAGCCGTGTCGAATTACAGAGAGTTCTCGTATATGACAGAGGCGGAATAAAATCTTAGCTGCACCCGCAAACAAGGACTTTATCGAGTATAATCTGCCCGTTGGCAGAATTTTATTCCATGAGAGTTTTATGGTAATAGCAGGAAGTGCGGGTGTCAAATGAGATTTATTGATGGATGGCGTATGCGGGCAGGATAGGGTATAATATCAAAGAAGCCAGGCATGCGCAGATGCGTGGATCAGGGCTCGCGCGGGAAGAATTGTGTGACAGCGCACACGCGGGAAGCTGCAGCAGAGTGAAAACTGCGCGGGGAGCTGCGTACACACCAGGAGGAACAGATGAGCAAAAAAATATACGAGAACATAAACCGGCTGCCATCGGGCAGGTCGTCCGGAGAAATCACGCCGGGATGCCTTGTGCTTGAGGGCGGCGGATGGAAAGGGCTTTATACCGTGGGAGTGCTGGATGCGCTCATGCTGGAGGGGATCAACCTTGAGACGACGGTCGGCATTTCGGCCGGCGCGATGTCCGGGATGGGGTACCTCACCGGCCAGGTCGGCATATCAGTCAGACTTGATCTCCGATTCCGCCATGACAGCAGATATGTCGGTGCGCGTGCGATCAGAATGGACGGGGGCATCACTAATTTCACATACATGTACAACCGGATGCTGGATGCGGTCGGTTTTGATTGGAAACGTTTCAGGGACACGAAACAGCGGTTTTTAGCCGGCGCTGCCAATATGCTCACCGGCCAGATCGAGTATTTTGAAAAAGGAAAAGACAATATTTTTAAGGCAGTGCGTGCGTCGGCGGCGATACCGGTGGTGACGAAGCCTGTCATGATAAACGGCGTGCCCTACCTTGACGGCGGCTGTGCCGAAAAGATCCCGTACACGTGGGCAAAGGAGCAGGGCTTCGAGAAGATCGTAGTCATTAAGACGAGAGACTGGAGCTATCGCAGAAAGGAAGGCGCTAATCCGTTTGTTGCGGCGTATTACCGCAGATATCCGAATTTTGTCAGGAGTATGGAGGAGGCAAACGGCAAATTCAACAAGATGACCGACGAGCTTTGGGAGCGCTATGGGGCAGGAGAAATTTTCGCGCTGGCGCCGTCGCAGCCCGTCACGGTCAAAAGATTTGACGGAGATCTGGATAAGCTCGCTGAGCTGTACTACCTGGGACTCTCGGATATGCAGGCGCATATGGATGAGCTGAAATGCTATCTCGGGATAAAAACGGAGCCGGGCTGCGAGTGAGATGCGTCGGATGGGAGAGGTCTGAAAAAGCCGCCGCGGGAGCGTTTTTGTCTGAGATCGGCACCCGAAAAGCAGAAGGCCTCGGGAGGGCTTCAGCGTATGAACAGCTGATGCCGGAGGCTCAATGAAAGCACCGCGGACGAGCTTGAAATGAAAGGAAAAAGTATGGATATATATGATGAAATAGAACTGCAGGACTGTCCGTATTGCGGCGGCGTGGGGCTTCTCGAGGAAGAGAATGGCTGGAGCTGGTATGTGACCTTTTCGGCGTTCGCCCCTTCGTTGGCGACGTAGTTTACCGTCAGGGAGGCGGAGCCGATGCGCTCGCCGCCAAAGCTGGACGTGCCGAAGTACTTGCCGTCGATCTCGCCGCGCCCCGTGTCGGCGAAGTTGCCGAAGCCCTTGGCCTGCGTCGTGT
>CAMOQY010000197.1 GCA_946623295.1 uncultured Lachnospiraceae bacterium
CAAGGCGCTGACCCTCAAGTCTGCGTCCGAAATTGAGCTTTTTATTGAATTTGTAGCGTCCGACCTTTGCCAGATCGTAGCGCTTGGGGTCAAAGAGCATGCCCTCGATAAGCGAGCGGGCATTGTCGGCAAAGAAAGGCTCGCCGGGGCGGATCTTTCCGTAGAGCTCGCGAAGTCCCTCTTCGGAGCTGTTCTTTTTGTCCTGCTCAAGTGTGGACATGAGCAGCGGATCGTCTCCGAACAGCTCGATTATCTCGGCGTTTGTTCCCACGCCGAGAGCACGGACGAGCTGGGTGACCGGAAGCTTGCGCGTGCGGTCCACACGTACCCAGAAGACGTCCTTTGAATCAGTCTCGTACTCCAGCCACGCTCCGCGGTTGGGGATGATCTGGCTCGAGTAAAGCTGCTTGCCGAATTTATCGCGGGTAATATCATAGTAGATACCGGGTGAGCGCACCAGCTGGCTGACGATAACACGCTCAGCGCCGTTGATGACAAAGGAACCGCTCTCGGTCATCAGAGGCAGATCGCCCATGAAGATCTCGTGCTCCTTTATCTCGCTCGTCTCCTCGTTTACAAGACGCACACGCGCCTTGATGGGAGCAGCGTACGTGGCGTCACGCTCCTTGCACTCCTCTATGGTATACTTTGCGTCGTCGCGGCAGAGCTTATAATCCACAAGCTCCAGACTGAGATGTCCGCTGAAATCTGAAATGGGAGAGATATCGTTGAAAACTTCCTTTAAGCCTTCGTCAAGAAACCACTGGTAGGATTTCTTCTGAATCTCCATCAAGTTGGGCATTTCGAGAACTTCTTTTTGTCTCGAATAACTCATCCGAACACTGTTTCCGGCTTTTACCGGACGTATCCTGTTTTTTTCCATTGACGATCCACCCCTGTAATAAAATTGAACTGAATACTCCTGCGCTTCTTCTCGTGGGATCCGCGGCCTCCGCGCCGCATCTGCTCTGTGAAAAACCACGGAATATCAAGGTTTTTCGAGGCTTTTGGGCGCTTTAAGGGGCATAGGATTCCAAGATAAAGCAAACTTAATAATATCGCCGTGAAAAAGCCTTGTCAACAAGAAATTTTTGAAATCAAAAAGACTTAAGAAAATTAAGTTTTCCGCACCTGTCAGCCCCCGCCCGGCCGCAGCGGGATCTGCCGGGCAAAGTTAGTGTCATGTCACTAATATGTGCCTGCGAATATTTTTATAATGGCTTTCAGGTTATTCTACCGGAGGTTGTTATGAAAACACGCGACGCTGTTGCAAACCGGATCTACGCACTGTGCGATGAGCGTGGCTGGTCGCCGAACCACCTGAGCTACGAGTCGGATGTACCGCAGTCCACCATAAAGAGCATACTCCTGGGCGAAAGTAAAAATCCGGGAATCGTTACGATCAAAAAAATCTGTGAGGGCTTCAATATCAGCCTTTCGGATTTTTTTATCAGTCCCGAATTCGAGGTGCTTGACGATGAGCAGGATCTTTCGTGAGGCCCCGGAATGGACGTCCACGAAGCTGTAATCAGAAGGATCCTTGAGCTTTGCCGCGAGAGAAAATGGTCTCTGTACCGGCTGGAGGAAAAATCAGGCATCCCTCACTCCACTCTGTTAAGCATCTTTCACGGAGAGAGCCGCAATACAGGGATCAGGTCAATCATGGCCGTATGCCGCGCGCTTGGCGTAAGCCTCGCCGTTTTTTTCGACTCTCCTCTCTTTGCCTGAGAGGACGGGAGCGAACCTCTCATCGCACCTGGTTGACAGGATCGCGGGCTTTTCCATCACGCCGGACGGACGGGATCGCGACTTTTCCCATCGCGCCTGGCGGACTGACAGAATAAACAAAAAACAGAGCGGTCTCCGCACCGGAGTCCCGCTCTGTTTTTTTGACAGGCACAAGGCTCAGCTTCTCTGCTCGGCTCCGAGATCCGAAAGGCCGTTCAGGATCTTTTTCATAACGGCGTTGATCTCGGCCTCCTCAAGAGTGTGGTCTTTGGCGCGGAAGGTCAGCGTATAGGCCATCGATTTAAGTCCGATACCGAGCTGGGTGCCCTCGAACACGTCGAAGAGCTCGTAAGACTCCAGTAGCCTGCCGCCGCGCTGCGCGATGACCGCCTCCACCTGTCCGGCCAGGATCTCTTTGCTCATGAGCAGCGAGATATCCCGCGTGACTGCCGGGAATCTGGCAATACCGGTGTATTTTCTGTCGAAAGTGGCCATGTCCACGATAAACGGCATATCGATCACGGCTATATGGCATCTCTCTCCTATCTCATAGGTGTCGGCCACATCGGGATGAAGCTCGCCGATATATCCGACCTGAACTCCCTCGATCACGATGCCGGCTTTGCGCCCGGGGTGAAGGAATGGCAGATCCGCATCCGGATTATAGGCTGGTCTGCAATTGATCCCGGCCTTTAAGAAGAACTCCTCGACTATACCTTTCATATAGAAGAAATCCTCTTCGCCGTAGAATCCAAGTACAAACTGAACTCTCTCGTCAGGGAGCTCGCATGCGTGATCCTTGCTGCAGGAGGCGTATACCGGAGCCTGCTTGCCGCTGGGGATGTAGATATGGGCAAGCTCATAGAGCTTCACGTTTTTATTTCTGTGGTTGTAATTTGC
>CAMOQY010000198.1 GCA_946623295.1 uncultured Lachnospiraceae bacterium
CAAGTCTGAAACTTTTTGCCAGAGGCGCAACGGGCTGTGCCTACGCGCCGGGGCATTCGAAATACTATATAAAAACCGCAGGTGATAAAAATGGACAAATCAAAGATTAAGAAGATCGTACTCGCGTATTCCGGAGGCCTGGATACCTCCATCATCATTCCCTGGCTCAAGGAAAACTATAACGATCCGGAGATCATAGCGGTCGCCGGAAACGTCGGCCAGAACGACGAGCTGGACGGTCTGGAGGAAAAGGCGCTGGCCACCGGCGCGAGCAAGCTTATCGTCGCTGATCTTGTGGACGAGATGGTGGATGATATCATCATCCCCGCGCTGAAAATGGACGCGAAGTATGAGACGTATCTGCTGGGTACTGCCTTTGCGCGTCCCGTCATCGGCAAAAAGCTCGCCGAGATCGCGCTTGCGGAGGGTGCTGACGCGATCTGCCACGGCGCTACGGGCAAGGGCAACGATCAGGTGCGTTTTGAGCTGGCGATCAAGCGCTTTGCTCCCGATATGCCGATCATAGCGCCCTGGCGCGAGTGGGATATCAAGTCGCGTGAAGAGGAGATCGACTATGCCGAGGCACATCACGTCCCGCTCAAGATCTCGCGCGAGACGAATTACTCCAAGGACAAGAATCTCTGGCATCTCAGCCACGAGGGGCTGGATCTGGAGGACCCGGCAAACGAGCCAAACTATATGAAGCCCGGTTTTCTCGAGATGGGCGTCGCTCCCGAGGCTGCGCCTGATGAGCCCACGTACGTCACTCTGGATTTTGAGGCCGGCGCGCCGGTCGCTTTCAACGGCGAGAAGATGAAGGCGTCGCAGATCATTGCAAAACTCAATGAGGTCGGAGGTGCGAACGGTATCGGCATCATCGATATAGTGGAAAACCGTCTGGTCGGCATGAAGGACCGCGGCGTTTACGAAACTCCCGGCGGCAGCATTCTGTATTTTGCGCATGAGCAGCTGGAGATGCTGACAGTGGACAAGGAAACTCTTCACGAGAAACAGAAGCTCTCGGTTGATTACGCCGATCTTATCTACAACGGCAAATGGTACAGCCCGCTGCAGGAAGCGCTGACCGCTTTTGCGAATGAGGCTGACAAATACGTGACAGGTCAGGTGAAGCTCAAGCTTTACAAGGGCAATATCATCCCGGCCGGAACCACTTCTCCCTATTCACTTTATTCTGAAAATCTGGTAACCTTTGGGGAGAGCGATTACGACCAGTCGCAGGCCGCGGGCTTTATCAATCTGTGGGGACTTCCCACAAAGGTCCAGGCCTACCGCGAGAAGGGCAAGCTGTAAGAGATGGATTTGCCTGCGCCTTAAAGAGGCCGGGCGAGTGCGTGATAAGGGTGTTGTCCGGTTACGATGGCAGCCCGAGAACGAGCCGAGCTCTCCGGATTGGTCGGAATGCGCGCCGACCGGTTACGATGGCAGCCCGAAGATCCTGCCCGCGCCGGAGCTGATCTGCACCCGGAGGGTTTTTAACGATTGAATAATCCATAGTTCGAGTATCGGAGAGAGTAAATGAGTAAGCTTTGGGAAGGACGCACTGACGGCGGAACGTCGATGCTGGCCGATCAGATCAATAATTCAATAGGTGTGGATTGCAGGCTCTACAGGCAGGACATCGAGGGCTCGATAGCCCATGCCCGCATGCTGGCGCGTCAGGGCATTATAAGTGCGGACGACGCAGACCAGATCACCGCCGGGCTTGAGGTTATTCTCAAGGATATCGAATGCGGGGCGCTCTCCATAGACATGAGCTGTGAGGATATACACACCTTTGTGGAGCAGACTCTCACCGAACGCATCGGAGCGGCAGGGAAAAAACTCCATACCGCACGCAGCCGCAACGATCAGGTGGCCCTGGATCTGAGGCTGTATCTTCGCGGGGAGACGGACGAGCTTCAGAGCCTTATCCGCAGGCTTTTAATGACGCTGACCGATGTGGCGGAGAGGGAGATGGATGCGGTCATGCCGGGCTATACTCATCTCCAGAGAGCACAGCCTGTTCTTTTTTCGCATCAGCTCATGGCGTATGCGATGATGCTGCTGCGCGATCAGGACAGACTTGCCGATTGCCGCGCGCGTATAAATATTTCGCCCATAGGGAGCTGCGCGCTTGCCGGCACGACGTATAATACGGACCGCCGTTACGAGGCGGAGCTGCTCGGGATGGATGGGATCTGCGAGAATTCGATAGATGGTGTCTCAGACCGGGATTTTGTTCTCGAGCTGCTAAGCTGCCTGTCCATACTTCAGATGCACCTCTCACGGATGGCCGAGGAATTTGTCATCTGGTCAGGTATGGAATTTGGATTTATAAGCTTTTCGGATGATTTTACGACCGGCTCGTCGATCATGCCTCAGAAGAAGAATCCGGACATGGCAGAGCTGATACGCGGCAAGAGCGGCCGGGTGTACGGCGATATGGTGTCCCTGCTTACGGTAATGAAGGGGCTGCCTCTCGCGTATGACAAGGATATGCAGGAGGACAAGGAGGCCGTCTTTGATGCGGTGGATACCGTAAAGCTCTGTCTCAGAGTCGCGGAGGCAATGATTTCTTCGATGACAGT
>CAMOQY010000199.1 GCA_946623295.1 uncultured Lachnospiraceae bacterium
GGTCTCAGCTCAGAGTCCACTTCGCGAGCAGCCTCTCTTTTTCGGCAAGCGTATCATTGGACATGTTGCCATAGTTGATATTCCTGGGGAAGCCCTCTATCTCGGGAGCGAAATCCTTGTATATCTGGTCAGGGAAATACAGCTCGTTGTCGCCCTTGCACAGGTCGGTAGCGAGATAATTAAACACGTCCATGACTGCCTGACGGTCGGCGCTGCTCTTTAATACGGCGTTGCCGTACATGCTGAAAGGCGAGCCTTCCTCAAAGAACACGATCTCAAGATCAGCGCCCTCGTTGATCTCGACAACGGCCTGGGAGGTCATGCCAAGACCCACGGCGACTTCGCCCTGCACCAGCGCGTTGACGGGGCCGGAGCCGGAGGAAGTGTACTGAAGGACGTTGTCGGTAAATTTCTCAAAGTACTCAAAGGCCTCGTCCTCGCCCCACTCGTTTGTGAGCTGGCGCAGGAACATGTAGCCCGTACCGGATGACGCGGGGCTCGGCATCGAGATCAGCCCTTTGTACTGGGGATCGAGCAGGTCCTCATAGGAGGCGGGAGCAGGCAGATTCTTTTCCGCGAGCACGGTCTTGTTGAGGATGATGCAGCCGCCGTTTTTAAGCTCGGGAGTGAATTTATGGCTTTCGGGCACTATGTCGTCAAGGAATACCGAAAAGTCGAAATCGCTGAGCTCGGCAAGATACTCTTCGCACTTGTAGAGATACCCGTACTCCTCGGAGGCGATGATATCGCAGGAGCAGTTTTCGCCCTCTTCGAGGACTTTTGCGGCGATGGTGCTGCTGTTCATATACTCGAGCGTTATATCGTAGTCGGGGAATTTCTTCTGGCATTCAGTCAGGTAGTATTCGTTTTTATAATCCTCACCGCTGGTCCAGATAACGACCTTTTTGTCATCTGCGCCCCCGCAGCCAGTTACAAGTGCGGCAAGCATGGCCGCAGCACACAATAATGAGATTACTTTTTTCATCAGATCAGTTCCTTTCTATATGACTTTTTTTCTGACTGCCAGGAGGATCATTTCTCCGGGCATATCAGAGATCTGTCAGATTCAACGCGCCATTTGCATGGCTTCACACGTCATACGGGCAGCTCGAAGCCTCTTTTTCAGCGCTTCATATGTCCTGCCCGAAGCATCACACGTCATACAGGCAGCCCGAAGCCTCTTTTTCAGCACTTCGTAAGTCCTGCCCAACGCATCACACGTCATACGAGCTGTCAAGGGCTTTAAGCTCGCTGAACGTATCTATCTCCGTCACGTCTCCGTCATTGCACTCGCGGATCTCTACGTGGTACTGCTTTTTAAATATCTCCATCGGTACTTTGTCCCAGAACAGCTCCTTGCCGCCCGGCATCTCATACGCCTGTTTAAGATGCTCTGCAAGCCTGAGACCGTCTTCCTCGCTCCAGAAGGATATCCCGACTTCCTGGTAGCAATCGATCCCGCCGATGCGCTGGCTTACTATCTCCCGGTTTTTCACCGTAAAACACCAGTCGTCGGTGCGGTCCTTGCGTATCCCGAGAAAGTTTGAGGCGTACATGTATTTTTTGATCAGCTTCGGCTCCCGCAGCAGCAGGTCTGCCTCAAATATATACGCTGAGGAGAAGAGATATCTGGCGACGATCGCGGAGGAGATATTATTCGCCTCATTGTAGCTGGGATTCTCGAGGAATTTGATCATAGGGTATTTGTAGAGGAGCTGATCAAACTGCTCCGCAAGATATCCGCGCACAACGTAGATTTCATCGATCCCGGCTCCAAGGCACGCGTCGATGAGCGTATCGATGATACGGGTACCGTTTACACGAACCAGGGGTTTGGGCGTATTTAAAGTGATCGGCACAAGGCGGCTCCCAAAGCCTGCAGCTATAAACACTGCGCGTTTTACTCTGTATGGTTCTAGCGCGGTCAGCCCTGCGGCGGTAATGGCGCCGTTATCTGTATACCCTGCCTCGTCGAGATCTTTAAGCACCTTGTTGACAGTTCCAAGTGAATGCCCACTCTTCTCTTCCAGACTGCGCTGGCTAAGGCGTTCACCGTTCTCCGCCAGTGCTGAGAGAACATCAAACTGCTTCCTTGTAAGTTTCATTAAACTCTAATCTCCTGTAAATAAGCGGTATTACATGCGTATCACCTGCTGCGCGCGTTCATTTTTTAACGTCTGCGTGCGCGTGAATAGATTCTGCAACCCTATCCTCGAAAAAAATGTGTTCAAAAATCAAATGCTTACCTTCAAAACTGAACGCATTATAGTGCAAACCTCTCCATGTGTCAATGCTTGGATACTCAATCATACTTTTTTGCTGCTTTTCGCAAAAAAGTATGAAATGGATGCTGCTTTCCACTCCGGATCACGACGCCGGCGGCTACAATTTCATACCTTTTTGCCGTTTTTTGAAAAAAAGTATGAAAAAGACACTGGCTTTACCTCTGGATCACGGCAACGACGGCTACAATTTCATACCTTTTTGCCGTTTTTTGAAAAAAAGTATGAAAAAGGCACTGGCTTTACCTCCGGATCACGATATCGGCGGCTGTGATTTCATACCTTTTTG